>NZ_JBJOCA010000014.1:0-109014 GCF_045898275.1 Clostridioides sp. GD02404 | reverse complement strand
GCCCCTTCCAGGTCGCCAAACTAAATAAGCGGGAATAGTTCAGTGGTAGAGCGCAACCTTGCCAAGGTTGAAGTCGCGAGTTCGAATCTCGTTTCCCGCTCCATAATAACTTGGGTGCATAGCTCAGCTGGATAGAGCAACGCCCTTCTAAGGCGTGTGTCCGGGGTTCGAATCCCTGTGCGCTCATTAAGAAAAGTTTACTATATTTTATAGTAAACTTTTATATTGTTTAAAAAGACACAGGATACATGTATATTACCTGTGTCTTTTTCTTTACAAACTTTAAACCTTCTAAGAGTTACAGTATATTCATTAATATTGTAAACATATAAATGCTAATGTATAATAGTTTACAAGACATTTATAAAAGTTCTAGTTAGAAGGAATCACTAACTATAGGATAAAGTCTATATACATTATATTGTATACTTTATAGTATTAATATATTAGAATGATTAATTAACTTATAAATTAATTGTACTTATATAATGAATTATGAAAAATTAAGTATTATAGAGAATTGACAATGTAATGTAACATTTATAGGTTATACTAAATGAATTATAATAGTATAGGTAATAGATGCATAAGTTTGAGAATATGTGTGTTATTTTACCTATAGAAAATAATTTCTAATAGTATTTGTAGTAGTATATTAAAATAAATTTATCTAGACTAGTTATAAAGCAGATTATTATTTTAAGGCAAGAATTACATTAATAAGTTAATAAGATAATATTTATGATAGATAATGTTTCAGTTATATAATTAATGAGCAGATTATAAAATTTATTTTAGTAAATATATATTAATTAATGATATATTAAATAGGTTCTATAGCATAAAACTGTGTTAAGGCGCGAGTACTATTTTGTATTCGCGCCTTGATGGTTTGAATTATTTGACCTAAAACTAACTTTAATAAAAATATACATTTATTGAATCAATATTTTTTATGTCTTTAGAGATTATTTAACAATCTCGAACCATAAAATTAGAATTATTTACACAAAAGTTAAATAGTTTGTATAGAGTTAGATTTATATAGTATAATACATAGTGTAAATAATTAAGAAGTTATCAAACAGGAGGATAAAACTGTGTTAGATATAAATTCTTTTTTAAATGGATTTTTTAATATAATATTAAGAATGAGTATATATGATTTAATTGACATATCTATAGTAGCGTATATTTTTTACAAAATATTTATGTTTATAAAAGATACAAGAGCAGAACAAGTATTTAAAGGGATAATATTTCTTTTACTAGCAACTCAACTTAGTAACACTTTTAAACTGCATACCGTTTATTGGATATCTCTTAAAGCTCTAGATTATGGAGTTATAGCTGCCCTTATAATTTTCCAGCCAGAATTTAGAGCAGGACTTGAGCATATAGGAAGAGCAAAATTTAATTTATTTGGAAAGAATGTAAATACATCAGAAGAGACTCTTAATAGAAATATAGAGGAAATTGTAGAGGCATTATATTCACTTTCTAGACAAAAGATAGGCGCTCTTATCATAATGGAAAGAGAAACTAGAATAAGTGACATAATAAATACAGGAACTATTATTGATGCTGAGATTTCTAGACAGCTATTAATAAATATATTTATACCAAATACACCACTACATGATGGAGCTGTTGTAATTAGAGATTCCAAAGTAAAGGCAGCTGCATGTTTTTTACCTCTGACAGAAAGTAAGGATTTAAGCAAAGATTTAGGTACTAGACATAGAGCGGGAATAGGTGTAAGTGAAGTATCTGACTGTATTACACTGATTGTGTCTGAAGAAACTGGAGGCGTTTCAATCGCTAAATCAGGTAAGTTATATAGAGATATCTCTAGAGAAAGAATGATGAATATATTACGTAGTAATCTAAAAACAAATACAGAAACAAGAAGTTTTTTCAAAGGTGGTATATTTAAATGATAAATAGACTGAAAAATAATACCAAAATAAAAATAATATCATTTTTAAGTGCAATTGCATTATGGATGTATGTTATGGCTGTAGTTGACCCTGAAGAAACTAAGGGGTTTGAGGATATACCTGTATCGATAAGTAACATGAGTGATTTAAAAGATAAAAATCTTGTTATATATCCAGACGAAAAATTAACAGCAGATGTATATATAAAAGGTAGTTTATCAAAGGTACAAAGTGTAAAAAAAGAGGATATACATGTATATGGAACTATTGAAGACCCAATACAAGGACAGAAAGAAGTATATTTAAAAGCAAATATTCCTCAAGGTGTCACTATAGAATTTAAACATGATGTTTTAGTAGTGAATCTTGAAAAAAATATAAAAGAAAAAAGAGATATAAAGGTAGAAGTAAGTGGAAATTCAAAAAGAAATATAAACAAAATTGAACTTAGTAAGAATGTTGTCGATGTTTCGGGACCAAGAAGTCTGGTTAATGAAGTCAAAAGTGTAAGAGCTAACTTAGATGTTGGAAATCAAACAGAGGACTTTTCTAAAAAATTAGAATTAATTCCATTAAATAGTAGTGGAACAAAGGTTGAAGGTGTAACATTAAGCTCATCTTTTGTAACTGCACAAATAGAATTATTAAAAGAAAAGATGGTACCAATAAGAGTGAACTTGAAGGATGGTAAAGATAATGATGCACTGAAAAACTATAAATTAAGTGCAGAACAAGTTACAATAAAAGGAAAAAAAGAAAATATAGACAAAATAAATTATATTAAGACAAAACCTGTTGATTTAGCTGATTTAGCTGATGGAGGAGAAAAAGAAGTGAGTTTAGAGGTTCCAGAAGGTATAACTCTTGAAGACAGTTCTATAACAATAAAATTAAATGAAACAAAACAGTTAAGTGCAGAGTTTCTATACAATGTAGAGGATATTGAATTAAGAAATATACCAGCAAATATGGATAATCCAAGTATAATTTCTGATGTAAATATAAAAGTTGTAGTAGAATCGACAGAAGACTTAAGCAAGTTAAATAAAAAAGATATTTCATTGTTTATCGATTTATCACAAGGACCTGAAGAAGATAGTAAATACAAAGTAAAATATGAAACAACATATCAATTTAAAAAAATAAATATAGAACCTAATATTGTTGAAGTGGAATGAACAAATATTTCGAATATTTAGTTGTTACAAGATGCGACAAAAAAACCTATAAAATTAAGTTTGTTAATTTTATGTTTTTGTTGCATCTTGTTTATTTTAGTTATATTATAAAATAAGGACAATGAGATATTTGTTAAATCTAAAAAGTACTAGAAATTATGAAAAAAGACTGATAAATAGATTTAAATAAATATTTTTGAATTAAATATTTCAATTATCCCTAGGAAAACGTTGCTGAACGAGTTATAATTTAATTGAGATATAAAAAGTTCTATTTCAAAAAATTCAAGATGAGGTGGAAATGCATGAAAAGCTTTGAAGAAGTAATTAAGTTTGCAAAAGAAAGAGGACCTAAAACTATATCAGTAGCATGTTGTCAAGACAAAGAAGTTTTAATGGCAGTTGAGATGGCTAGAAAAGAAAAAATAGCAGATGCTATTTTAGTAGGTGATATAGAAAAGACTAAAGAAATTGCAAAAAGCATAGACATGGATATCGAAAATTATGAACTGATAGATATAAAAGATTTAGCAGAAGCATCTCTAAAATCTGTTGAATTAGTTTCACAAGGAAAAGCCGACATGGTAATGAAAGGCTTAGTAGACACATCAATAATACTAAAAGCAGTTTTAAATAAAGAAGTAGGTCTTAGAACTGGAAATGTATTAAGTCATGTAGCAGTATTTGATGTAGAGGGATATGACAGATTATTTTTCATAACTGACGCAGCTATGAACTTAGCTCCTGATACAAATACTAAAAAGCAAATCATAGAAAATGCTTGCACAGTAGCACATTCATTAGATATAAACGAACCAAAAGTTGCTGCAATATGCGCAAAAGAAAAAGTAAATCCAAAAATGAAAGATACAGTTGAAGCTAAAGAACTAGAAGAAATGTATGAAAGAGGAGAAATCAAAGGTTGTATGGTTGGTGGACCTTTTGCAATTGATAATGCGGTGTCTTTAGAAGCAGCTAAACATAAAGGTATAAATCATCCTGTAGCAGGAAGAGCTGATATATTATTAGCTCCAGATATTGAAGGTGGTAACATATTATATAAAGCTTTAGTATTCTTCTCAAAATCAAAAAATGCAGGAGTTATAGTTGGAGCTAAAGCACCAATAATACTAACTTCTAGAGCAGATAGTGAAGAAACTAAACTTAACTCAATAGCTTTAGGTGTTTTAATGGCAGCAAAGGCTTAAATTTAAGGGGGAAATAGGCAAATGAGCAAAATATTTAAAATCTTAACAATAAATCCTGGATCGACATCAACTAAAATAGCTGTATTTGATAATGAGGATTTAGTATTTGAAAAAACTTTAAGACATTCTTCAGAAGAAATAGGAAAATATGAGAAAGTGTCAGACCAATTTGAATTCCGTAAACAAGTAATAGAAGAAGCTCTAAAAGAAGGTGGAGTAAAAACATCTGAATTAGATGCTGTAGTAGGTAGAGGAGGACTTCTTAAACCTATAAAAGGCGGTACTTATTCAGTAAGTGCTGCTATGATTGAAGATTTAAAAGTAGGAGTTTTAGGAGAACATGCTTCAAACTTAGGTGGAATAATAGCAAAGCAAATAGGTGATGAAGTAAATGTTCCTTCATACATAGTAGACCCTGTTGTTGTGGATGAATTAGAAGATATCGCTAGAATTTCTGGTATGCCTGAAATAAGCAGAGCAAGTGTAGTACATGCTCTAAATCAAAAGGCAATAGCAAGAAGATACGCTAGAGAAATAGGTAAGAAATACGAAGATATAAATCTTATAGTTGCTCACATGGGTGGAGGAGTTTCTGTTGGAGCTCATAAAAATGGTAGAATAGTAGATGTTGCAAACGCATTAGATGGAGAAGGTCCTTTCTCTCCAGAAAGAAGTGGTGGATTACCAGTAGGTGCATTAGTAAAAATGTGCTTTAGTGGAAAATATACTCAAGATGAAATTAAAAAGAAAATAAAAGGTAATGGTGGATTAGTTGCATATTTAAATACTAATGATGCTAGAGAAGTTGAAGAAAGAATTGAAGCTGGTGATGAAAAGGCTAAATTATTATATGAAGCTATGGCATATCAAATCTCTAAAGAAATAGGAGCTAATGCAGCAGTTCTTAAGGGAGATGTAAAAGCAATACTATTAACTGGTGGAATCGCATATTCAAAAATGTTTACAGAAATGATTACAGATAGAGTTAAATTTATAGCAGATGTAAAAGTTTATCCAGGAGAAGATGAAATGATTGCATTAGCTCAAGGTGGACTTAGAGTTTTAACTGGTGAAGAAGAGGCCCAAGTTTATGATAACTAATGATAAAAGAATAAGAATCATAACTGGTCACTATGGAAGTGGTAAAAGTGAATTTGCGATGAACTATGTTATTAAATTAAGAGATATGGTTTCTGGCAAAGTTGCTATAGCCGATTTAGATGTGGTAAATGTATACTTTAGAACTAGAGAAAAGAAAGAACTAATGAAATCTTTAGGTATACAACCAATTGATAGCTCAATCAATGCTCCAACATTAGACTTACCAGCAGTATCAGCAGAAGTAATGTCTCCTATGGTGGACAATTCATACAATTCTGTTATAGATTTAGGTGGAGATAATGTAGGTGCCAGAGTTATAGGAAGATTTAGTCATTTGTTAAAAGAAGGCGACTATGATATGCTTTTTGTAATAAATGCAAATAGGGAGAAAACTCAAACTTCTGAAGAAGTTATCCAATATATAAAGGAAATAGAAAAATCTTCTAAGTTAAAGGTAACAGGTCTAATTAATAATACTCATCTTATTAGATTTACTACTATTGATGACGTTTTAAGAGGACAGAAAGTTGCAAAAGAAGTTTCTGAGAAATGTAATATACCTATAAGATATGTTGCATGTTTAGAAAATCTTGTTGAACAGTTACCAAAAGACATAGAAGGAGAAATTTTTCCTATAAAATTATATATGAGAGAAGATTGGATGTAGTTTGAGCTCAAATATATAGAAAGTTTAAGGAGGCTTAGGTAAATGGCTAAAGGAAAAGTATCTTTTAATGAAGAACGTTGTAAAGGTTGTGGATTATGCGTTGAAGCATGTCCAGTAAAAATCATACAATTAGACTCAAATGTAATAAACAAAAAAGGGTATAACCCAGCAACTGTTTTTGAAATGGAAAAATGCATAGGATGTGCAAGTTGTGCAACTATGTGTCCAGATGTAGTTATAACAGTAGAAAGAGATTAATTTAATTAATATTTAAGGGGGAATTTTAATGGCTAAGATACTTATGAAAGGTAACGAAGCATTTGGAAAAGCAGCTATAGAAGCTGGTTGCAAATATTTCTTCGGTTACCCAATAACTCCACAAAGTGAATTACCAGAATATTTATCAAGAGAGTTACCAAAGATAGGTGGAGCGTTCGTTCAAGCTGAATCAGAAGTTTCTGCAATAAACATGGTTTATGGTGGAGCAGGTGCAGGAGCAAGAGTTATGACTTCTTCATCTTCACCAGGAGTTGCTTTAAAACAAGAAGGTATAACATATGCAGTAGGTGCAGAAGTTCCTTGTGTTGTACTTAACGTAATGAGAGGTGGTCCAGGACTAGGAAGTATACAACCTTCACAAGCTGACTACTTTATGTCTACAAGAGGTGGAGGAAATGGAGACTACAGAACTCCAGTATTCGCACCAGCTACAGTTCAAGAAGCTGTTGATATGATAATGGAAGCTTTTGACGTTGCAGATTACTACAGATCACCAGTTATGGTAGTTGCAGATGGTATGATAGGTCAAATGATGGAGCCAGTTGAATTTAAAGCTCCTGAAAAGAAAAGAGAATTGCCTCCTAAAGATTGGGCAACTGTTGGAACTAAAGGAAAAAGAGTACCTAATGTAATAAACTCTCTATACTTAGAGCCAGAAGTACTAGAAGACCATTGTTGGCATTTACAAGAAAAATTTGAAGCAATGGAAAAAAATGAAGTTCAATACGAAATGTACAAAACAGAAGATGCTGAATTTGTATTTGCAGCTTATGGAACTACTTCAAGAGTAGTAAAAAGCGCAATTGATATATTAAGAGAAGAAGGAATAAAAGCAGGTCTTATAAGACCTAAAGTATTATGGCCATTCCCATTTGAAGCATTTGACCAAATTCCTAATGCTAGAAACATATTAACTGTTGAAATGAGTATGGGACAAATGGTGGAAGATGTTAAAATGGCAGTAGAAGGTAAATTACCAGTTTACTTCCATGGAAGACCAGGAGGAATGACTCCAACACCAGCAGAAATAGTTGAAAAAGCTAAAAAAATTATTGCCGGAGAATTGGTTGCAGGAGGTGCTAGATAATGGCTGTTGTATTTAAGAAAACTGAAGGATTACAAGATACCCAAACTCACTACTGTCCAGGATGTACACATGGTATAATCCATAGATTAGTTGGTGAAGTATTAGAAGAATTAGGAGTATTAGGTGATGCTGTAGGTGTTGTTCCAGTTGGATGTTCAGTTCTAGGATATAAATATTTTAACTGTGACACTCAAGAGGCTGCTCATGGTAGAGCACCAGCAGCTGCTACAGGAATAAAAAGAGTTCATCCTGAAAATACAGTATTCACTTATCAAGGTGATGGAGACTTAGCTTCAATCGGTACTGCTGAAATAGTTCATGCAGCTGCTAGAGGAGAAAAAATAACTACTATATTTGTAAACAATACAACATATGGTATGACTGGTGGGCAAATGGCTCCAACTACACTAGTTGGACAAAGAGCTACTACTGCTCAATCAGGAAGAAATGCTGAAACTCAAGGTTATCCAATAAGAGTAAGCGAAATGTTAGCTACATTAACAGGAGCTGTATTTGTAGAAAGAGTAGCAGTTGATACTCCAGCTCATGTTAGACAAGCTAAAAAAGCTATAAAGAAAGCATTCCAAGTTCAACAAGCAGGATTAGGATTTGGAATAGTAGAAGTATTATCTACTTGTCCTACAAACTGGGGACTAGCTCCAAATGATGCTTTACAATGGTTAAGAGACAATATGATACCATACTATCCATTAGGAAATTTCAAAAATGTTGAAGTTGAGGAGGTGAAGTAAATGTCTACAGCTAGAGTAATATGTGCAGGCTTCGGAGGCCAAGGTGTTATGTCTATGGGACAATTACTTACTTATGCAGGAATGCTAGAAGGAAAAGAAGTTTCTTGGTTACCATCTTATGGACCAGAAATGCGTGGAGGTACAGCAAACTGTGCAGTAACTGTATCTAGTGAACCAGTTGGTTCTCCACTTATAACAGATGATGCAACTGCAGCTATATTATTAAACATACCAGCATTTGAAAAATTCAAAGATGATGTAATCCCTGGTGGAAAAATAATAGTAAATAGCTCTTTAATAAAAGAAAAAGTTGAAAGAACAGATGTAGATGTTTATTATATACCAGCAAATGAATTAGCAGTTGAGTTAGGAAATGACAAAGTTGCTAATATGATAATGTTAGGAGCTTACTTAAAAGTAGCTGATACTGTAGATATAGAATCTGTATTAGAAGCATTTAAGAAAGTTTTCGGACCTAGAAAAGAAAAATTCGTTCCATTAAACAGAGAAGCTCTACAAAAAGGTATGGATGCTGCATGTTCTGTAGCAACTAACTAATAAAGAAAAAAGATGTCAAAAAAAAGACAATAGAATTATTTCTATTGTCTTTTTTGCTGATAAGTATTAAAATGTTTTTATGACTGAAATTAAGAATATAATGATATTTTATGAACTATAAAAATATAATATAAATTGCAAGCTTTTCAATTATGGAAGGAGAATCTTTAGTGAGAAAGTATTTTGGAACTGATGGAGTTAGAGGAGTAGCAAATACAGAATTAACATGTGACTTAGCATATAAACTTGGTAGAGCTGGTGGTTTTGTCTTAGCTCAAGGAGACCACAGGGTAAAAGTAGTGGTAGGTAAAGATACGAGAATATCAGGAGATATGTTAGAAGCATCTTTAATAGCAGGACTTATGTCTGTTGGATGTGATGTTATTACTGTTGGAATAATACCAACACCTGCAGTGGCATATTTAACTAGAAAATATGGTGCTGATTGTGGCGTGGTTATATCTGCATCTCATAATCCTGTTGAATATAATGGAATTAAATTCTTTAATAAGAATGGATATAAATTGGATGATGAAATTGAATTAAGAATAGAAGAGTATATAGATGATATAGATAAAATTGAATGTCTACCAATTGGCGAAAATGTAGGAAGAAAGTTACATGAACATTATGCACAAAGGGACTATGTAGACTATCTGAAATCAATAATAAGTACCGATTTTAAAGGATTAAAAGTAGTATTGGATTGTGCAAATGGTGCATCATATAAAGTAGCACCAATAGTATTTGATGAATTAGGAGCAAGTGTAATTTCAATAAATAGCTCACCAGATGGAAATAATATAAATTATAAATGTGGTTCTACACATCCAGAACAACTTCAAAATGCTGTTTTGGAACATAATGCTGACTTAGGTCTTGCATATGATGGAGATGCCGATAGATTAATTGCTGTAAATGAAAAGGGTCAAATTGTTGATGGAGACCATATAATGATATTGAGTGCTTTAAATTTGAAGAAAAATAATAAATTAGCACAAGATACTTTAGTAGTTACAGTTATGAGTAACATAGGATTAACAATAGCTGCTAAAGAAAATGGAATAAATTTATCTACTACAGCAGTTGGAGATAGGTATGTTTTAGAGGATATGGTTAAGAATGGATACAATCTTGGTGGAGAACAATCTGGACATATGATATTCTTAGATTACAATACAACTGGAGATGGAGTACTTAGTTCTTTAATACTTGCAAATATAATCTTGCAAGAAAAGAAACCTTTATCAGAGCTTGCATCAATAATGAGTCAATATCCACAAGTATTAGTAAATGCAACAATAAAAAATGAAAATAAAACTAAATATATGGAATATCCAGAAATAAAAACTGAGATAGAAAGAATAGAATCTATTTTAGATGGAAATGGTAGAGTTTTGATAAGACCATCAGGAACTGAGCCATTAGTTAGAGTTATGTTAGAGGGTAAAGAGGAAGGTCAAATAAAAGAATTAGCAACAAATTTAGCTAATCTTATACAAGAAAAATTATCGTAATTTATAAGGGTATTCTCAGGTATAAATACTGAGAGCACCTTTCTAAGCGCCAGAACTTAGTTATAGACATAATTATTAAGTAACATAGGAACTAAGTTGACGAGGTCAGAGTTAATCGAATTGTCGGCGGATGCTCTGCGGTGTGTTTACCATCGAAAGACTTCTTTAAATAATAGGAGTAATCCTATGGACAAAGGGAAGCCAAAGTAAACTTATATGACCTAACTCTTAAAATATATAAATAATATTTTTTAGGAGGACACAAATAATGTGTGGAATAGTTGGATATTTAGGAAGTAGAAAGGCAGCAGAAGTTATAGTAGAAGGACTTTCTAAGCTAGAGTACAGAGGTTATGACTCTGCAGGAGTAGCAGTTAATAATTCTAATGGAGAAGAGCTTGATATCAGAAAATTTAAAGGTAGACTTTCTGTATTGGCAGAGGATTTAGAAAAGAATCCTATTGATGGAAATTTGGGAATAGGGCATACAAGATGGGCAACTCATGGAGAACCATCTGATGTAAACTCTCATCCTCATTTTAATCAAGCTAAAACAATAGCAGTTGTTCATAATGGGATAATAGAAAATTATATGGAAATAAAAGAGGAGTTAATCTCTGAAGGTGTTAAATTTGAATCTCAGACAGATACAGAAGTAATAGCACATTTAGTAGATAAATATTATGAAGGTAATTTATTAGATGCTGTATACAAAACTATATCAAAATTAAGAGGAGCTTATGCACTAGGTGTTATCTGTAAAGAACATGGAAATGAACTAGTTGCAGTAAGAAAAGATAGTCCTCTTGTAGTTGGTGTTGGTGAAGGAGAAAACTTTATAGCGTCAGATATACCTGCCTTATTAAAATACACTAGAGATGTTTATTTCTTAGAAAATGGAGAAATAGTTCATCTAAAAGATGAAAACGTAACAGTTTATGATTCTAATAGAAATCTAGTAGAAAAAGAAGTATTCCATGTAACTTGGGATGTAGAGGCTGCATCTAAAGGTGGATATGATTACTTTATGTCAAAAGAAATTCATGAGCAACCAACAGGTGTTAGAGAAACGCTAGAAAGAAGACTTGATGACAATGGAAGCATAGTTTTAGATAGTATAAATATTTCTAAAGAAGATTTAGATAAAATAAATAAAGTTTATATAGTGGCTTGTGGAACAGCATATAATGCTGGATTACTTGGTAAGTATGCTATAGAAAAATTTGTAAATATACCAGTAATAACTGATATAGCATCAGAGTTTAGATATAGTGACCCATTTGTAGATGAAAATTCATTAGTAATATTAGTTAGTCAATCTGGTGAAACAGCAGATACTTTAGCAGTATTAAGAGACTCAAAGGCTAAAGGAGCAAGAATACTTTCTATAACTAATGTTGTAGGTTCATCTATAGCTAGAGAATCAGATGATGTTTTCTATACTTGGGCAGGTCCTGAAGTAGCCGTTGCATCAACTAAGGCATATACTACTCAAATAACTTCTCTATATATGATAGCTCTAGACTTTGCTATTAAGAAAGGAACAATAAATAGAGAATTTTATGATAGTATGATTTCTAAGATGAAAGAAATACCATCAAAAATACAAGAAATACTAGATAACGAAGAATATATAAAAGAAATTGCTAAAACAGTTGTGAGTTCTGACCATGCATTCTATTTAGGAAGAGGAATAGATTATAGTTTAGCAATGGAAGGTTCATTAAAATTAAAAGAGATTTCATATATACATGCAGAAGCTTTTGCAGCAGGAGAATTAAAGCATGGAACAATAGCTTTAATAGAAAAAGGAACTCCTGTAATTGCTATAGCTACTCAAGAAAAATTATTTGAAAAAATGGTTTCTAATATGGAGGAAGTAAGAGCAAGAGGTGCTTATGTAGTAGCTATAGCTCAAAGTCACAATAAGGATGTTGAGAAAGCTGCTGATAGAATAATCTATATACCAAATTCAGATGATATTTTATCTCCTATATTAGCAGTTGTACCAATGCAATTACTTGCTTACCATGTTTCTGTATTAAGAGGATGCGATGTTGATAAACCAAGAAATCTAGCTAAGTCAGTAACAGTTGAATAAAAATATATTAAAAATTAAATAGATAATATTTATTAAAAAGCTCATTCTATTGTTTGTATTTTATAGGATGAGCTTTTTTATAAGAATTAAGCATGTTTTTTTGTTATAATTAATTTAATACTTTATGAGAAAACAGTTTTAATTTAATGAAATAATTTCAAATAAAAAAATATTATAAATAGGAGAATAAATTATGTCGGATGATTTTAAAAAGAAAAATAAAGAAGATTTTTTTATTAATCTCGAATCAATTTCTACTGAAATTTTACAAGAAAAAATACAAGATAAATCTTGGATTGTAGTTGATACTCGTTTAAATGATGCATATAATGGATGGAAGTTAGATGGAGTAAAAAGAGGAGGACATATAAAAGGTGCTATAGATTTCTCTGCTAATTGGTTAAGTGTATACTCAGATAAAAAAGATGAAGTACTAGAGCAAGCACTGAGAACTAAGGGAATTGATTTAAATAAAAATATAGTATTATATGATGCCAATGGAAAAGATGCTTTACTTGTAGCAGAGTATTTGTTTAAAAAGGGATATAAGTATTTATATAAATATGATGTTAATCAATGGGCAGAGAATGAGAATCTTCCAATGGAAAGGTATAAAAATTATCAAATGATAGTACCAGCTTCTATAATAAAAGAAATACTGGATGGGGGAATACCAGAGACATTTGAAAATTCCAAACATATAAAAATGATTGAAGCAAGTTGGGGAGAAGAAAAAGAATCGTATGCGAAAGGTCATATACCTACAAGTGTTCATATAAATACTGATATTATAGAACCACCTCCAACATGGATGCTAGACAATGATAATAATCTGACTCAGTTTGCATTAAATTATGGATTTACGAAGGATGATACTGTAATAGTTTCAAGCAGTACAACTATGGCATCTTATAGACTAGCTGTTATATTAAGATATATAGGAGTAAGAGATGTAAGGGTTTTAAATGGTGGAATAAATTCATGGATATCAGCAGGATATGAATTAGAACTTACTAGTAACTCAAGGCATTCATGCACTAATTTTGGAGCAAATATTCCAGTCAACCCGCAATTAATTGTTACAACATCTCAATTAAAGCAAAGACTAAAAGAAAGAAATAAATGTGCATTAGTAGATATTCGTACTTGGGATGAGCATATAGGTAAAATATCTGGATATACATATTATGATAAAAAGGGACGTGTACCAGGGGCTTTATATGGGCATTCAGGTAGTGATAGTGTTTCACTAGAAGAATATCGCAATATTGATGACACAATGAGAAATAAATATGAGATTTTAGAAATGTGGAATAAAGAAAGTATAGATGTGAATAAACAGCTTATATTCATGTGTGGAAGTGGATGGCGTGCTGCTGAGGTATTAACATATGCAAATGTAATGGGTGTTGAAGAAACATCTCTTTATAGTGATGGATGGATGGGATGGAGTCTTGATAACTCAAATCAAATTGAAGTTGGAGCATATAAATAGAGCCTTTTAAAGTACAATAGAATTACTTAACATAAAGGTGTATTCTCTTTAATAAGTTGAATATACCTTTGTTATGTTTTAAAATATAAACAGAGTTAGAATATGATTATATAAATATAGACTTATTTAAACATATTATTAGCAGTATAGAATTATAAATTTATATTATGAGGTGTAAGAGATGATTAGCAAAGATGAAAAAGCAAAGTTGAAAGCTGAGGGGATATTGGCTCAAAGTCAAGAAGGATATTTCTCAATAAGAATATTAAGTAGAGCTGGAAACTTTACAGCAGAACAACTTATTAACTTGTCAAAGTTATCTGAGAAATATGGTAGAGGTTATTTGGGTGTTACTACTAGACTAGCTGTGGAAATACCATGGATAAAATATGAAGATATAGATTCAATAAAAGACGATTTAAAAACTGTAGGTTTAGAACATGGTGGTACAGGAAAGAAAGTAAGACCACTAGTTGCATGTAAAGGTACTGTATGTCAACATGGAATATATGATACACAAGAATTATGTGGAAAGTTACATGATTTATATTTTGGATATGATTTACCATCTAAAACTAAGATTACTCTAGTTGGATGTCCAAACAATTGTGCAAAAGCGAATACTAATGATGTAGGTATTGTAGGGCAAGTATATGTAAAATTTAATGAAGATAAATGTAAAAATTGTGGATTATGTACATCATCTTGTAGACAAAAATCAGTATATATGGAAAATAAGAAACTAGTGTGGAATAAAGAAGAGTGTGTAAATTGTGGAAAATGTGCTCAGGTATGTCCATTTGGAGCTATGGAAGTTGATAAAAAAGGATTAGCTGTTTATCTTGGTGGTAGAATGGGAAGAGGTTATAGATTTGGAGACAGACTTAGTAATCTGTATACAGAAGATAATATAGAAGAATTAGTTCAAGATGTATTTAATACATATAAACAATTAGCAAGTCCAGGAGAAAGAATAAGTAAAGTATTAGAAAGAATTGGTATCAAAGAGTTTGAGAAACATTTAATGAATATAAAATTGCAAAATGCATAAAAATACCTATTGAGAAAGTATATCTCTCTTAAATTTGTTAATAATTCTGTTATAAGGAAAAACATATTTAAGGGGGATTTTTTATTATGAAAAGGATAAAATTAGCTATATGCTTTTTTATATTAATGACTATAGGGATGACGATATCTTATGCAGATACAAGTATAAATACTAGGTATAATAAATTAACTAATGCACTTGAAATTTCGGAAGCAGACTTTAAATTTTATAATGTTAAAATTAATTCTGTTATAAATTATAATTTATCAAATAAAGAATTTCGTAATATTTTTATAGAAATAATTAACAATCTAAAGCTAGATGGAAAAGGAATAAATTGGAATCAAAAAGGGTATGGCGATAAAATGCAATTATGTGCTACTATAAAAGGTAGCGATAAAGAAATTTCCATAAAAGGAATAAATAAAAATAATAAAGAAAGTTACATAATAGTTGACATATTGGATAACAAAGTATATAAACATAAAGAGGATATTTATAGTAACGTAGAAAATGTGTTAAATAAATATTCATCTCAAGTAGATGTGTCTGCTTGTATTGTTGGAGAATACACAAAAAGGTTACAAAACAACAAATATGATGATATTTTACAAAAAATATTATATAATATGAATGCTAAGCAAATAGATAAAGTTAAAGACGTAAACTTTTTATCAGTAACAGCATATAGTAAAGTATTAAATGATGATGATTTAGAATATTTAGGGGAAAAAATTAATTTAAATATAGGAATTAGATATAATGAGGATGAAGGAAAAACACTCATATATATTGCCACACCAATTATAAAATTAGATTATTAATTATGAGGAGATCAAAAAATATGGCTAAGATAATAGTAAAAAAGAGTAATCCACTTAAAGGTAGTGTTAAAATAGATGGTGCAAAAAATGCAGTTTTACCAATAATAGCAGCGACTTTATTAGCGAACGGAAAATCAACATTGAATGGAGTACCAAATTTAAGAGATGTTCATGTTATATCAGATTTATTAAGACATGTAGGAGCAGAGGTTGAATATAAAGAAAATACACTTACTGTTGATGCAAGTAATATAAAGACTTGTGAAGCTCCATATGAGCTTGTAAGAAAGATGAGAGCTTCTTTTTTGGTTATGGGACCATTACTTGCTAGATTTAATAGTACAAAAATTTCTATGCCAGGAGGATGTGCTATAGGAACAAGACCTATAGATTTACATTTAAAAGGATTTAAAGCTTTAGGTGCAAACATAGAGATGGACCATGGATTTGTTGAAGCAGCAACAGAAAAGTTAGTAGGAAATAAATTATATCTAGATTTCCCATCTGTTGGAGCAACTGAAAATATAATGATGGCGGCTTCTTTAGCAGAAGGTACTACAATAATAGAAAATGCAGCAGAAGAGCCAGAGATAGTAGATTTAGCAAACTTTTTGAATGAAATGGGAGCAGATGTTAAAGGTGCAGGTACTAACACTATAAAGATAAAAGGTGTTAAAGAGCTAAAAGGAGCAGAGCATAATGTAATTCCAGATAGAATAGAAGCAGCAACTTATATGGTTGCAGCAGCTATGACAAAAGGTGATATAACTGTTGAAAATGTTTTAATGGAGCATTTAAAGCCAGTTGTAGCTAAATTAAGAGAAGCTGGTTGTGAAATTACAGAGATGGACAATTCTGTTAGAGTAGTGGGTCCAAAGGTGTTAAAACCAATAGATATAAAGACTTTACCACATCCAGGGTTTCCTACAGATGTTCAAGCACAATTTATGGCTATGCTTACTGTAGCAAATGGAACTGGTGTAGTTATAGAAACTGTTTTTGAAAATAGATTTATGCATGTTGCAGAGTTTAATAGAATGGGAGCTAATATAAAAATAGATGGAAGAAGTGCTGTTGTTAATGGTGTAGATGAATTACATGGTGCAGCAGTAAATGCTACTGATTTAAGAGCAGGTGCAGCACTTATTTTATGTGGTCTTATAGCAGAAGGAGAAACTCAAATAGGAGAAATATACCATATTCAAAGAGGTTATGTTGATATAGATAAGAAGATAACAGCATTAGGTGGTCGAATCGAAATAGTAGAAGATTAATAATTGGTTTAGAGAAGAAAGTTATAAATTAATAGGGTTGTTCATATACTTAAATACAAGGTTTTAAAAGCTAAGGAGGAGAGTATATGAAGAACCCATTGGTTGTTTTGTTAGGATTCGTGACTTGTTCTGTGTTAGTTCCATCACTTATAACTTTAGTCTCTTATAAAAATGTAGAACTAACTGAAAAACCAGAGAAGTCAGTTTCTATAAACAAAACTATTAAAAAAAGCGATATTAAAGAAGAAAGTAATGAAGAAGAAAAAAAGATAGTGAACTATGAAACTGTAAATAAAAAAACACCAATCATCAATGTGTACAATCATATAACAGGAAAAACTGAAAAAATGGACATGGAAAATTATTTATGTGGAGTGATAGCTGGTGAGATGTCTTCAGATTTTGACATAGAAGCTTTAAAAGCTCAGGCTGTGGCAGCTAGAACATATGTAGTATATAAGCAAGAGCATGGACAATCAGGTAAACATAAAAATGCAGTAGTATGTACTGACTATAAGCACTGTCAGGAATACAAAAGTTATGCTACTCTCAAAAAGTTAAATGGAGAAGAATGGATTAAGAACAAATATTCTAAAATCCAAGAAGCAGTTGGAGGGACTAAAGGACAGATAATAACTTATAGTGATAAGGCAATACTTCCTCTTTATTTTTCTACATCTTCAGGAAAAACAGAAAACAGTGAAGAAGTATTTTCTGCAAAATATCCTTATTTAAAATCTGTAGAAAGTCCTTATGATAAGTATTCTCCTAAGTTTGCATCCACACTTAAAATAAGCAATACAGACTTTGTCAAGAGTCTTAGAAGAGCATATAGTACTATTGTAATAGATGCAAATAATTTAAGTAAACAAGTTTCAATAACTCAAAGAAGTGATGCAGGAACTGTAGAGAAAATAAAACTAGGAAATAAAGAGTTGACTGGAAAAGACATTAGAACTGTTTTTAAGTTGAACTCTGCAAATTTTGACATAAAGTTTGGAGAAGGATACATAGATTTTGTAGTAAAAGGATATGGTCATGGTGTTGGTATGAGCCAGTGGGGAGCAGAAGGAATGGCGGAAGAAGGCTATAAATATTATGATATATTATCACATTACTACACAGATACAAAAATAAAAGATATATACTAATAATTGTATAAAATACCAAAAACACGTCAATAATCCAAATGTAGAAATATATTTGGAGGTGCAAAATGAAGAAAAAGCTATTAGAAAAAGATGGTTTTTATTTATCTTTATTTGTATGTGTTTGTTTATTAGCAGTAGGTGGAGTTTGGTTTACAAATAATAATGTAGATAAATTAGCTTCTAATAAAGGCATGATAGAAAATGCTAATAAAGATAGTGAAGAGGAAATACATTTGATTGAAAAAGATAAGAAAGATGCTATTCCCACTTCAACAGATTCAAAACAAAACTTAGAAAAAGCTAAGTCAAAAGAGGAAAATAAGTCGAGTACAACAAAATTAAACTACATTGGAGATAAAATAATAAGAGGATATTCAGAAAAAGAACCTAGTTATTCAAAAACACTAGATGTCTGGGAGACTCATAAAGGTGTAGATGTTAGCTGTACTAAAGGTAAAGAAATAAAAGCTCTATTAAACGGAATGGTAGTAGATGTATTTGATGATGAAGAATATGGAAAATCAGTAAAAATAAAAAGTGACAATAATATTGTAGTTGTATATTCAAATTTAGATGAAAATGTTAGTGTTAAAAAAGAACAAAAGGTAACAGAAGGACAATCTCTAGGTACTGTAGGAAGTACTTCTCAAATAGAAAGTGAAGAGGGTATCCATGTACACTTAGAGGCATATAATGGAGAGAAATCTATAGACCCAATGAGTCTAATTAAGTAAAAGTATAACAAGTTTAATCATATTTGGTTAAGCTTGTTATATTTTTTGGTGTTTTTACATATATATCATTAAAGCTATTATGTGAGGGGGGTAATCTTTGAGATCTCATATAGAGGAAAGGGCCATAGTGGTAGCAAAATATATACTTGAAAAAAACACTACAGTAAGACAAACCGCCAAGACATTTGGAGTAAGTAAAAGTACAATTCACAAGGATGTTACAGAAAGATTGAAGGAAATAAATCCATCCCTTGCCAAAGAAGTTAAAAGTGTGCTAGACAAGAATAAATCAGAGAGACATATTAGAGGGGGATTAGCAACTAAATTAAAGTATGAGAAGGAACATAAAAAAATGTAGGTTAAAAACCTACTTTTTTTATTGAATTAGATTATTGTAATAAATATATTAAATAATTATAAATAGCAAAATAATAATACCCTCAAAACATTTATTTTCTCTTGATTAAAGCGAGTTTTTTGTATATGCTTTATTATAGGAGTATTAAAGTAGACTTATAATATAATCTAATATATAAATGAAGGAGTTGAAAAAATGGCTGGAGCTGATATAGGCATAGATTTAGGTACTGCAAACGTACTTGTTTATGTTAGTGGTAAGGGAATCGTTTTAGAAGAACCATCTGTTGTAGCAATAGATAATAGGACAGATTCTGTTTTAGCTGTGGGAGAAGAAGCTAAAAAAATGATAGGAAGAACACCAAGTAATATAGTTGCTATAAGACCTTTAAGAGATGGTGTAATTTCGGATTATGATGTAACTGAGAAGATGTTAAAATCTTTTATAGATAAGATAGTTGATAAAAAAGGATTTGGAAGATTCTTCATGCCAAGAATTATGGTATGTGTGCCAACTGGTGTTACAGAAGTAGAAAAAAGAGCAGTAGAGGATGCTACTAGACAAGCCGGAGCTAGAGAAGTATATATCATAGAAGAACCAATAGCAGCAGCAATAGGAGCTGGAGTAGACATATCACAACCTAATGGTAATATGATTATAGATATTGGTGGAGGGACTGTGGATATAGCCGTAATATCTCTAGGAGGAGCTGTTGTAAGTGAATCTATAAAAGTTGGTGGAGATAGATTTGATGATTCTATAGTTAAGTATATGAAAAAACAACACAATCTTCTTATAGGTGAAAGGACAGCAGAGAAAATTAAGTTTGAAATAGGTTCTGCATTTAAGAGAGAAGAAGAAAAATATATGAAGATAACAGGAAGAAACTTAATTACAGGGCTTCCTAGTTCTATAACTATAAATTCAACAGAAATGCTAGAAGCGCTTAGAGAATGTGTTGAGCAAATAGTAGTTGCCACTCATGCTGTTTTAGAAAAAACACCACCTGAATTAGCAGCAGATATAGGAGATGTTGGTATAATAATGACTGGTGGAGGTTCATTATTATACGGATTGGATAAAATAATAGAACAAAGAACAGGGATAACTGTTACAATAGCAGAGGAGCCATTGTCTTGTGTTGCAAAAGGGACAGGAATAGCTTTGGGTTCAATAGACTTACTTGAAACAGGTGGGTCTTTTAGAAGAAAATAATTAGGAGAGTTAAGAATGCTAAATATAGATGAAATAAAAAAATTAATACCACATAGATATCCATTTTTATTAGTGGACAAGATTACAGAGTTAGAAGTTGGGAAAAGAGCCGTTGGTATAAAAAATGTAACAGTGAATGAGCCATTTTTTCAAGGTCACTTTCCAGAATATCCATTGATGCCAGGAGTATTGATAGTAGAGGCTTTGGCACAAGTGTGTGGAGTTGCAATGATGTCTGTAGATGAAAATAAAGGAAAATTAGGTGTATTTGCAGGTATAGATAAGGTTAGAATTAAGAGAGAAGTAAGACCAGGAGATACATTAACTATGGAAGTTGAAATGACAACTCTTAGAAGAAATATAGCTAAGGCAGATGCTAAGGCATATGTTGGTGATGAGCTTGTCTGTAAAGGTGAATTAATGTTCGCTTTGGTGGAAAAGTAAAGATTCACAATATAAAAGTAAAAAGGTAGATAATTTGGAGTATTCAATTAGATACTCTAAAATATCTACCTTTTTATATAAAAAATTTTATCAGTTACTTCACATTGGACTTAGGTGGATACTAATAAAGCTAAGGCTATTGTTTCAGCTAAGTCCAATATAAAGCTAAGACGTATATTATTAAATGAAAGTCTATTATTTTCATCAATTTTATCTACAATTCCTACTATAGAATAATTTCCTATTTGAGGTAGTTTTTTGCCAACACCTTTTCCGGGCAGGATAGGTCCTTCTCTAATTTGTATATTACCTATGTTACTCTGCGACCCCAAGCAAGCATCTATAGCCAAGAAGTTACCTTGTATATGTGTATTTTTTATAGTGTCTAAAGATTCATATATATTTAAGGCGTGAATAGGGTTATCTAGTGTACCGTAAACGGGGTATTTAAATTTACTGTTCTTAAGTATTGTTCCAACTAAAGGGCCTAAAGTATCACCTATAGCCCTGTCTGTTCCTATGCAAACAACAATCGTATTTTCATTAATTATAGTTTTTAGAACTGAACTTAGCATCTGTATAACATCATCATCGCTGTAATTTACTTTAGCTAAATACAATAGGAACACCCCCTTCAAAAAAATATATGAATAAAAAACAATAAAAAGACCTAACTTTAAATTTCAGATAGAGATAATATTTTATTTGTCTTACAAAAAAAGGAATGGGAAAAATATGACTAAAAATCTTGACAAAATTTTAAAAAAATAGTAAGCTAGTAAAGTAAAACAAAACTTAAATCTTGATTACCTTATCAAGAGCGGCTGAGGGATAGGCCCTGTGAAGCCCAGCAACCACCCAAATGGGAAAAGGTGCTAATTCCTACAAGACAAAAGTCTTGAAAGATGAGGTCAGTTAATTAGTATGCAATTACGATTATTAACCTCTTCTTATAAAGGAGAGGTTTTTTATTTTGAGTAAAATTTCTAAAATTAAAAATAAGGTAAAACCTATAATAAAAATTGAGAATGTATAAGGGGGAATAAAAATGGCAAGACATTTATTTACGTCAGAATCAGTTACAGAAGGACATCCTGATAAGATATGTGACCAAATATCAGATTCAATATTAGATGCATTATTAGAAAAAGACCCACAATCTAGAGTAGCTTGTGAAACTACAGTTACGACTGGATTAGTTTTAGTAGCAGGAGAAATAAGTACATCTGCTTATGTAGATATTCCTAAACTAGTAAGAGAAACAGTAAAAGAAATTGGATATACAAGAGCTAAATATGGATTCGACTGTGATACTTGTGCAGTTATAACTTCTATAGATGAGCAATCTGGAGATATAGCTATGGGAGTTGATGAAGGTCTAGAAAGTAAGACTGGAGAAGAAATAGAAGAAGAAATAGAAAAAGTCGGAGCTGGAGACCAAGGAATAATGTTTGGATTTGCATGTAATGAGACTCCAGAATTAATGCCACTTCCAATATCTTTAGCTCATAAATTATCAAGAAGACTTACAGAAGTTAGAAAGACAGGTATAGTTGATTATTTAAGACCAGATGGAAAAACTCAAGTTACTGTTGAATATGAAGGAAATAAAGCTGTAAGAGTACATACAGTTCTTATATCAGCTCAACATTGTGAAACAGTATCAAATGATAAAATAAGAGAAGATATAATTAATCATGTTATTAAAGCAGTTATACCAGCAGAATTACTTGATGAAGAAACTAAAATTTATATAAATCCAACAGGAAGATTTGTTATAGGAGGACCTCAAGGAGATACAGGTCTTACAGGAAGAAAAATAATAATAGATACTTATGGTGGATATTCTAGACATGGTGGAGGAGCTTTCTCAGGAAAAGACCCTACAAAAGTTGATAGATCTGCTGCTTATGCAGCTAGATATGTTGCTAAAAATATTGTTGCAGCTGGTCTTGCAGATAAATGCGAGATAGAACTTGCATACGCTATAGGTATAGCTAGACCGTTGTCTATATTCATAGATACTTTTGGGACAGGTAAAGTTTCAGAGGAAAAACTTGTTGAATTAGTAGAAAAACACTTTGATTTAAGACCAGGAGCTATAATAAGAGACTTAGATTTAAGAAAGCCTCTTTACAAAAAAGTTGCTGCTTATGGTCATTTTGGTAGAACTGATATAGATTTACCTTGGGAAAAAATTGACAAAGTTGAGCAATTAAGAAAAGATGCCTTAGGTGAATAATTTTTAATTAATAAACTGTTAGAATGTAATTTCACAATTATATTCTAACAGTTTTTTTATTGTAGATTAAATATTTTTAATAAATGTTAATTTCCCATCATATAATAAATAAACAGTATTTAATTAGATTAGTGTATTATATTTTTTAATATTATACTAAATCAGTACATATCATGGAAAATATGTTAAAGAATGGTTAAGATTGTGTTAACTACTGTTAAATAATTGAAAATATATTGAAATATCACAACAATACATCTAATATAATCTTAATAAACTTACACTTTAAAAATTATTTTAATTAGGGGGGAGTAGTGTATGTCAGGAAAAGTAAATATTAAAACTGTTATAAGTTTTGCTGGAGCTTATGTAGCTACTGTAATAGGTTCTGGATTTGCAACTGGTCAAGAGATATTGCAATTTTTTACGTTTTATGGGTATGCCGGTATTATAGGTGGAATAATATCTATGGTATTATTTTCATGGTTTGGAGCAGAAGTTATAGATAAAGGAAGAGAGCTAAAACTTAAGGAGCCAATAAAGATTTATCAAGTATATTGTGGAAAATATCTTGGTACATTCTTTGAATGGTTTGGACCATTGTTCTTATTTGGAACACTAGTAATAATGATTGCAGGGGCAGGAGCTACATTATCAGAGTACTATGGATTAAATCCATATGTAGGTAGGATTGGTATGGCAATCGTTTCCCTAATAACTGTTTCTTTAGGTCTAACAAGACTTTCTAAGATACTAGGTAATATAGGTCCTATAATAATAATATTTACACTTTTAGTAGGAGCTATTAGTCTATGTAGTAATATTGATGCTTTACCAAATGCTGGGGCTATGGTTGATAGTCTAAACATTAAAACTGCTACATCAAGTGGGTATTTCTCAGGCGTGCTTTATACTTGTTATAATGTAATTATAGTAATCACATTCTTAACAGGAATGGGCTCTTCTGCAGTAAACAAAAAAGATGCTGTATGGGGTGGTATAGTAGGAGGAATAGCTCTTATGGCAGCAGCTATAATGATGAATCTAGCATTGCTTTCAGACATAGGAAATATATATACAAAAGAGATACCAGCACTTTACTTAGCTGATAAAATATCTCCAATAATAGGTGTTTTATTCTCAGTAGTACTTTTATTAGGAATATACACTACAGCTGTTCCACTATTATGGTCAGTAACTAACAGATTTGTAGAAGATGACCATCCTAAATTTAGAATTATAACAATAGTAGTAAGTATATTAGCGTGTATAGGAGGCTTATTACCATTTGATAAACTAGTAGGAACTCTATATCCATATACAGGTTACATGGGAATTTTAATTTTACTATGTATGCTTTATAGAAGAATTACTAAGACCAGTGGATATAAGGAAAATAAATCTGAAATAAGTTAGCATTAGGATAATTTTATGAAATTTAATTTGTAGTTTACACATAAAGTGATTAAAATAAAATAGTTATTAAAATATGGCACCTGTTTTTTAAGGTGTCATATTTTTGGATGCACAATTTTTTTGTTTCTGATAAAATGTATAATAGTTGGAAATTACGTTAAGTATAAAAATATAAAAACTTTTCTAGAACTATCACAGTTTGACATATAAAACATACTGACTTAACAGGAGCGAGTATTAGTATTTTTAGGAGATAAAAATGGAAAAATTAGAAGGAATGATAAGTGAAATAGTCTTTAAAAATGAGGACAATGGATATACAATAGCTCATCTAGTAAATGAAAAAGATGAAATTGTAATTGTAGGATGTATGCCTACTTTGGCAACTGGAGAAAGTATAGAAGTTGAAGGTAAATGGGTAAACCATAAGATTTATGGTACTCAGTTTGAAGTAAATAGTTTTATGCCAGTGACACCCTCATCCTTAGAAGGAATTTATGTCTATTTATCTTCTGGAATGATACATGGTATTGGTGAAAAAATGGCTAAGAGAATAATTGATAAATTTGGTGTAGATACACTAAATGTCATACAAAATTCACCAGAGAGACTACAAGAAGTAGAGGGTATAGGGAGTAAAAAGGTAAAACAAATAGTAAAAAGTTATGAAGAAGATAGAGAACTGAGAAATATAATAATAGAGCTATCTCCTTTTGGAATAACACCAAATTACTGTCTAAAAATATACAAGAAATATAAAAGTAGCGCAATAGAAGTTATAAATAAAAATCCATATCAACTTGCTGAAGATATAAGAGGAATTGGATTTAAGGTGGCTGACAGTATAGCCAATAAAATTGGTATAGATAAAAATTCCAAGGATAGAGTTTGTCAGGGAATTTTATACACTTTAAATAAATCTCTAAGCAATGGACATACATATTTACCAGAGCATATCCTAATACAAGATTCGGAAAAATTATTGGAGCTAAAAGGAGAAATAATAAAAGAGTGCATAATGATGCTAGTTTATAATCAAAAAATACATATAGAGAAAGTAAACAATGAAAATCTTATATATCTTATGCCATACTACTTAGCTGAGAATGGAGTATGTAGCCAAATAGTAAAACTATCACAGTATGAATTCGAAGACTTGAAAATAGATATAGATAGTGAAATTAATATTTTGGAAGAAGATAAAAAAATCAAGTTAGCAGAAAAACAAATTTTAGCAGTCAAAGAATCTATTAATAGTGGAGTATTAATTATAACTGGTGGTCCAGGAACTGGTAAGACAACCACTATTAATTCTATCATAGAAATATTTGAGAATAATGGTAAAAGTGTCACCTTAGCAGCTCCTACAGGAAGAGCAGCAAAGAGAATGAGTGAAACTTCTGATAAAGAAGCAAAAACTATACATAGATTGTTGGAAATGGGTTTCTCAACAGATGATGATTTAACTTTTTTCAAAGATGAAGAAGACCCAATAAATTCAGATGTAATCATTGTTGATGAGGTATCAATGGTAGATATTATTTTAATGTACAACTTGCTTAGAGCTATAAAATTAGGAACAAGAGTTATTTTGGTTGGAGATAGTGACCAATTACCTTCTGTAGGAGCTGGAAATGTACTTAAAGATATGATTGATTCTAATATTATAAATGTGGTTAAATTAAATGAAATATTTAGACAAGCACAAGAGAGCATGATAATTGTAAATGCTCATAAAATAAACAATGGAGAACCTCTTTATTTAAATACAAAAGAGAAAGATTTCTTTTTTATAAGAAAATCTACTAATGAAGAAATATTAAATGAAATAATAGGATTAGTTAATGAAAGATTACCTAAATTTTATAAGGTTGATAAATTAAAAGATATACAAGTTTTATCTTCAATGAGAAAAGGTGAGTTAGGAGTTACTAATCTCAATATAGAGTTACAGAAGTATCTTAACAAAAAAGAAAAATTTAAAGTTGAAGAAAGTTTTTCTAAAAGACTATTTAGAGTTGGCGATAAAGTAATGCAAGTAAAAAATAACTATACAAAAAAATGGGAGACAGAAGACCAAAAAGAAAGTGGAGAAGGTATCTATAATGGAGACATTGGATATGTCTACCACATAGATAAAGATAAGAAAACCATATATGTATTATTTGACCAAACTAAAATTGTATCTTATCTATATGATGAATTAGATGAAATCGACCATAGTTTCTGTACAACAATACATAAAAGTCAAGGAAGTGAATTTCCAGTTGTAGTATTACCAATAACTTGGGCTCCACCTATGTTGCTTAGCCGTAATTTGTTATATACAGCTGTAACAAGAGCAAAAAAATTAGTTGTATTAGTTGGAGATGTAAAGTATCTTGAATATATGATAAAAAATAATAGAGTGAATCAAAGATATTCAAATTTAGGATATAAGTTAAATAAATTTAAGCGAGAAGGGCTGTTGATAGAATAAATATGAAAATATGCAATGATAATTTTATTAAGCGTTTACAAAACATGATTAATAAATGTCTGGATTTTATATATCCTGAGAATATAAGTTGCATAATTTGTGATAAATCCATAAAGAAAACAAATACTTATTCAATATGCAAAAGCTGTTTTAATGAAATGAATTTTATACAAGATGGTTGTATGAAATGTGGAAAACCAATAATACATCATTCAATTGAAAAGGAGTTTTTTGAAGAGTGTAGTTACTGTTTTAATAAAGATTTTTATTTTGATAAATCTATATCCTGTATTGAATATAATGATGTAACCAAAAAGATAGTATTAGGGCTAAAATATAATCAGAAAACATTTATGGCTAGGTATATAGCTGAGATAATGAAAGAAAAGTTGCATTTAGAAAACTTGAAATTTGATTATATACTATTTGTTCCTCTTCATAAAAAAAGGTTGAACAAAAGAGGCTTTAATCAAGCGCAAAAAATAGCGTCTAATTTAAGTAAGATACTTAATATTCCATTATTAGATTGTATAAGTAGAAAAAAATATACAAGAATGCTCTATAAATTAAACAAAAAAGAAAGAAAAGAAGAACTAAAAAATGTATTTGAAGTTAAAGAAAATATAAAATTAATAAATGATAAAAATTTACTTTTAATAGATGATATATTTACTACGGGTTTGACAACAAATGAAATTTCTAAACTTCTAAAGTTATCTGGTGCTAATAAGGTATTTGTATTGACTCTACTGACAAGAGCAAGTGATAATTATGTTATGGAATAATCTTATATGTTGACAATTTTAATTTAAAATATTAAAATGAATAAGTGATATTTAGGTCTGTGGTTGAAAGTCCAAGCCAGTCGCAGGCAAAAGGATCCACGTAAGTTAACACTAAAAATTGGGTTAATGATCATGGTGCGGCTTAGAAGTAAGACCTACCGGTAATAAAATCGAGAGAGAGTAGTAGTGCGGCGAACCCAAGCGAACCCTCCAGTAGGCGAGTGTGGGGTCAAAAACCAGGTCAGCTAAATATCATATTAAAGAGAGCTAGCATAATACTTTTATGTGTAGCTCTTTTTTGTGTATAATAAATTAAAATTAAGTCATAAAGAGGTGATATATTTGAACAAAAGACAGGAAAACTTGTTAACGACATTGCTATTAGAAAAAGATTTTATAAATGTAAATGAGATTGCTAATGATTTTGAATGTTCAGAAAGGACAATAAGAAATGATTGCAAATATATTGATGACTGGTTATCTACTTTCTGTAATGCTTATATAAAAAGAAAACCTAACATAGGAGTTAAATTTAGTGGAGATGATACAGATAAAATACTAGTAAATCAGAAGTTAAGAGGTGAAGTTAAAAGAGTAAATAGTGAGCTACATAAGCAAGTTGAGATATTGAATTTACTGCTTTGTAACAATAAGAAAATCACCTTAAATGATTTATCTAACAAATTATATATAAATAAAAATATTGTCAGAGAAGAAATAAGTAAATTATCATTGTTATTAAATAATTATAACTTAAATGTATTAACTAAAAAAGGCAGTGGTATATGTATTGAAGGAGATGAGAAAGACATAAGAGTAATGTTAGTATCATTCTTGTTTAAGTACATAGATAAATATAGGCTAAATATAGATGAAATAGAGTATTTTCATATAGTAGATATAATAGTTGTTAAAAATATAATGTCTACCATAGAAGAGAATATGGATATAAGACTTACAGATATATCATTCAGACAATTAATGTTGTTTTTACTTATAAATATAATACGAATAAGATTAGGAAATTCTTTGGAGGTATTAAATGACAAGAAAGAGCTCAAATTAAAAATGCTTATTTTAGATATAGAAGATGAATTAAAATCTAATTTATCTATAGTGTTAAATCATGAAGAAAAATTGTTTATAGAATCTTTAATATTTGGTATGAATAAGCAAATAAATAGTAGTAACACTAAAAGAGCATTATATTTAAATGAAGAGTTAGTAGAATATACAAAAAAAATTATAAATTTAGTATCAGAAGAATCAGGAATAAATTTCAATAATGATATATTGCTTTATGAGCAATTAATATGTCATTTAAATGTTACAATGCACCAAATGAAAAGTAATGTATATTTGGAGAATCCACTTTTAGATAATATAAAAACTAAATTTTGCTTTTTATTCACAGTAATATCAAATTCAATAGGAATTGAATTAAAAGGAAAACAAATAACAGAAGATGAAATAGGTTACCTTACACTCCACTTTCAAACATCTTTAGAAAGGAAATATAATAAGAGGGAATCAAATAAGAAAGCAAGTATTGTATGCCCATTTAGTTTTGGGGTAAGTATGTTATTAAAAGTGAAAATAGAAAAGAGATTTGATAATATAGAAATTGTTGAAACTCTAAGAGAGGAAGATTTAAAAAGAGACAACTTCAATAAAATGATAGACTTTATAATTGCATTTCAAGAATATGAAAATATTCAAAAGCCAATTTTCATAACAACGCCGTTATTTACTGATGAAGATGAAAACAAACTTAAGGAATTTACAAATAAAATAAAAGAAAAAGATACATCATACAAGCTTATGAATAGATTAATGATGTCTGATTATTTAATAAGAGAGTTAGAACACGATGATATTTATGAAGCTATAACATATCTAACTAATTTGTTAATTGAAAAGCATTATGCTGAAAAAGAGTATTTAGAATCTATTATAACAAGAGAAAAATCATATCCAACCAATGTTGGCAAAGGAATACTATTTCCTCATGGAGATATGAAATACATAAAGCAATCTGTGTTATGTTTTGCAAGATTAAAGACACCAATAAAAATTAGAAATGGAAAAGATATAAATATTATACTTTTATTAGCTTACAAAAAGGATGATGATAGAAAAATATTTAGAGAGTTATTTAAAGAAATATCTAGTTTAACAGAAGATGAAGGTATGTTGGATACTCTAAGTAAGTGTGATATATCAAAAATAAAAGATGTTCTTATTTAAAATTCATAGTGAGATGTAAATAAGCACAAAATTTTCCATGTGATGGAAAAAGTTGTGCATGTTTTTTTGTTTTTATACGATATTATATATTTGTAAGATATAAACTATCTAAAAGCAGAGAAGCAACTTAGGAGGAAAAAAATGGAAGAAATAGTTTTAAAGATTATAATTCACGCTGGAAATGCAAAATCCATGCTTTATGAAGCACTTAGTTGTGCTAAGGAAAACGATTTTAAGAAAGCAGATGAATTGATTGAAAGTGCAAACGAAGAAATTTTAAAAGCACATAAAGTACAAACTGAACTTATACAAAAAGAAGCTGGAGGAGATAAGTCAGATATATCTATATTGTTAATTCACTCTCAAGACCATCTAATGACTTGTATGAGCGAGAGAAATCTTATCAAAGAAATGATTATATTAAGAAAAGAAATTCAAAAATTAAAATAAAAAAGATTAAGGGGGATTTAGAAGAATGAAAAGAAAAGTATATTTATTTTGTAGTTTTGGAATGTCAACAAGTTTGCTTGCAGGTAAGATGCAAAAGGTAGCTGATGAGCATAATTTACCAATAGAAGTAGAAGCATTTCCGATAGCAGAAATTGATAAAATAGTTGTAGAAAAAAATCCAGATTGTATATTATTAGGGCCACAAGTTAAGTACATGTTAAAGGAATTAAAGCCAAAGTTTGAAGCACAAGGTAAGCCTATAGATATGATAAATGAAGCTGATTATGGAACTATGAATGGTGAAAAAGTATTAAAACTTGCTATAAAGTTAATAAAATCTAAATAAGTGTAGGATTATAATAGAAAATAATTGGAAATGAGGGTGGATAGATGAATAAATTGGAAAGAATACTTATGCCATTGGCTGAGAAAATAGGTAAAAATAAATTATTAATTGCAATTAGAGATGGTTTTTTAGTATCATCACCATTATTAATAATAGGTTCGTTATTTTTATTGGTAGCAAATTTTCCGATAAAAGGATGGGATGAATTTGTAGGCCAAATTTTTGGTTCAGATTGGGCTGTCAAATTACAACAACCAACTATAGCGACATTTGAAGTAATGACTCTACTTGCAGTTCTAGGAATTGGATATTCTTATGCAAAACAAATAGATGTAGACCCAATAGCATCAGCAGCAGTTGCAATAGTTGCTTTTTTTATAGTAACACCATTTGTGATACCATATACACCAGAAGGAACAACATCAGTTTATATGGTCACAGGAATACCACTAGGGTGGATGGGCTCTAAAGGAATGTTTGTAGGTATGATAACAGCAATAACTTCTGTAAAATTATTTGCAGCAGTCGTCAAAAAAGGATGGACATTAAAAATGCCAGATGGAGTTCCTCCAACTGTATCAAAATCATTTGCTGCATTAATACCAAGTGCAATAGTTATGATAGTCTTCTTTTTAGTTAAGATAGCCTTTGAAGCTACGCCATATGGAAGTATACATGAATTTATATTTAAATTTTTACAGATGCCATTGTTAAAACTAGGAAATAGCTTGGGTGCTATGGCAATCGCTTACATATTCTTACACTTATTCTGGTTCTTTGGAATAAATGGAAGTAGTGTTGTTGGAGCTGTATATAATCCTATATTAAAGATTTTATCAGCTGAAAATTTAGCTGCATTTCAAGCTGGTTCAAAAATACCAAACATAATAACTGGTCAATTCCAAGATATGTTTGCAACATTTGGTGGAGCAGGTAGTACACTATCATTAGTCATAGCCATGTTATTAATATGTAAAAGTAAACGTATAAAGTCAATGGGAAAATTATCAATCTTACCAGGAATATTTGGTATAAATGAGCCATTGATATTTGGTCTACCAATAATGCTTAACCCAATATTATTGATACCATTTGCAATAGTTCCAACAATAAATATAATAATAGCTTATTTCTGTATGTCAGCAGGTTTGGTACCACTTACAAATGGAGTCCAATTACCATGGACAACTCCAATTATATTCTCTGGATTTCTAACAACAGGATGGCAAGGGGCTGTCTTACAATTAGCACTTCTTGTACTAGGAATATTTATGTATATGCCATTTATAAAAATGTTGGACAAACAATATTTGAGAGAAGAAAAGACAAATGTTGAAGAGGAAGATGATGATATATCTTTTGATGATTTAGTATTATAGGAGGAATATTATGAAAAAAATAGTTATGATATTGGATCAAATACAAGCTGGTGCTGGAGGAAAAGAAAAAAATAATATACCTCCTGCTGGAAAATCAAGCCCATTAGGTCCAGGTATAATGATGGAACCATTTTTAGATGATTCTAAAGTAATAGCTACATTATTTTGTGGAGACGAATTTTTTATAAATAACGAAGAAGATGTAACAAACAAAATGATAGCCATGGTAAAAAAATTAAATCCTGATGTAGTAATTTGTGGTCCAAGTTTCAATTATGAAAATTTTTCTAAGATGTCAGCTATATTATGCAAAAATATAAATGATAAGACTGATATATCAGCGTTTGCGGCTATGTCAGAAGAAAATATAGATATAATAAACGAATATAGAAATGATATATGTATAGTTAAAACACCAAAAAAAGGTGGGATTGGGCTTAACGATTCATTAAACAACATATGTAAATTAGCAAAATCAATGGCAAATAAAGAGGATATAACTTTAATGAGAGAAGAATTTTGTTATTAATACAAATCTAAGTAATATAATATTTATAATGAAAACAGATTATTAGAATCTATATAATAAGGAGGGGAATTTTGACATGTGGGGAATGATAGCAACATGGAGAATGGCTCTAGAAGGTATAACTGAGGCATCAGAGAGTTTGAAAAAAGGTATGGAAGCAGGAGATGCAGTAGAGCTTGCTGTAAGAAGAGTCGAAGATTATCCATTCTATAAGTCAGTTGGTTATGGAGGACTTCCAAATGAAAACTGTGAGGTAGAACTTGATGCTGCATTTATGGATGGTAATACATTAGATATTGGAGCAGTTGCTGGGATAAGGGATTATTCTAATCCTGTCAGCATAGCAAGAAAACTTAGTTATGAGAAGGTAAATAATTTCTTGGTCGGAATAGGTGCTGAAGAGTATGCCCATAAAAATGGATTTGAAAGAAAAAATATGTTGACTGACAGAGCAAAGTTGCATTATAAAAAGAGAAAAAAAGAAACTTTAGACAAGGGATTAAGTCCATATTCGGGTCATGATACTGTTGGAATGATATCTTTAGATAAAAATGGGAAGATGTGTGCAGCTACTTCAACAAGTGGATTATTTATGAAGAAAAGAGGCAGAATAGGAGATTCTGCACTATCAGGTTCGGGATTTTTTGTTGATAGTAGTATAGGAGGAGCTACAGCTACTGGTCTAGGAGAAGACTTGATGAAGGGATGTATATCTTATGAAATAGTTAGACTTATGAAAGAAGGAAAACATCCACAAGAAGCTTGTGATATAGCAGTAAATGAACTTGATAAACAGCTTATTAAAAGAAGAGGGAAAGCTGGTGATTTATCACTAGTCGCCATGAACAATAAGGGCGAATGGGGAGTAGCTACAAATATAGCTGATTTTACTTTTTCAGTAGTAACTGAGGAAGAAGCACCTACAGTCTATATTTCAAATAGAGTGAATGGGAAAACTATACATAAGGTTATATCAAATGAATGGATGGAAGCATATGAAGCTAGAATAAAAGCTCCAATAGAAGTGAAAGAATAAATCAGTCATATAATAATGTAGAGTTTTTTATAATAAGGAGATTTTTATGAATATCATAAATAATAAAGTAGATGAATTAAGAGAAGACTTATTAAGTGATATTATAGATATTGTAAAAATACCTAGTGTTAAAGGGGAGTCAGAAAATGGCTTCCCTTTTGGCGAAAAAGTAGGTAAAGCACTTAATAAAGCATTAGAAATATCAAAAAAATTGGGATTTAAGGTTAGAAACTTAGATAATTATATCGGTTACGCAGAATATGGAGAGAGTGAAGATTACATTTGCGTGATTGGTCATGTAGATGTTGTACATGAAGGTGAAGGTTGGGAGTATCAACCTTATAAAGGAGAAAAAGTCGATGGAAGAATTTATGGTAGAGGAGTATTAGATAATAAAGGACCTATAATATCTGCTTTATATGGATTGTATGCTATTAAAGAATTGGCTTTAGATTTAGATAAAAAAGTTAGAATAATCTTTGGTACAAACGAAGAGAGTGGATTTGAAGATATACCATATTATTTAGAAAAAGAAAAAGCTCCTCTTATGGGATTTACACCAGATTGCAAGTATCCTGTTGTATATGGTGAAAAAGGAATGGCAAAGATTAGAATCAAAAGCAAAAATACCTATGAAGACACATTTTTAGGCTTTATAGAAAACATGTCTGAAAATATGCTTGTTACATATAAAGAGTTAAATAAAGAGAATAGTGATATTATATTGGATATAAAGGTAAAATACGATTTTAGTTATAAACTAAAAAATGTATTAGATGAAATAAAATTTAGTTTTCCAAATAGTATTGAAGTAGAAGTAATTTCTAATTTTAATCCTGTATATTTTGATAAAGAGAGTGAGCTTATTAAAAAACTTCAGATAGCATATGAAAGAGTTACATTATTAGATGGAACTCCAGTAACAACCAATGGAGGTACATATGCAAAAGTAATGCCAAATATAGTTCCATTTGGACCTTCATTTCCAGGACAAAAAGGAATAGCTCATAATCCTGATGAATACATGGATATAGAAGATATAATTTTAAATGCAAAGATATTTGCAAATGCAATATATGAATTGGCGAAGGAGTAATTATGTTAGAGATAATAGGAATGACAGTAGAAGACGCTAAAATTATAGAAGATTGTGGCGCAGATAGAATAGAGCTGGTTAGTGCTTTAACTGAAGGTGGATTGACACCAAGTTTTGGTCTTATAGAAAGAGTTGTTAACAGTGTAAAGATACCTGTGAATGTAATGATAAGACATCATGCAAAAAGTTTTACTTATAGTGAAGAAGATATAACAATCATGCAAAAAGATATAAGCATAATTAAAGATATTGGTGCTAATGGAGTTGTATTTGGTATGTTAGATAAAAACAATAACATAGATGAAAAAAATTTAAATGTTTTGTTAGAATGTTGTGATAATCTTGATGTTACATTTCATAGAGCTATAGATGAATCAAGTATAATGGATAGTATTAAAATTTTGAAGGATTATAATAAAATTACAAATATATTAACATCAGGTGGAAAGGGCAATATAGTTGATAACATACAAACAATAAATAATATGATACTTAATTCTAATCATATAAAAATTCTTTTAGGTGGAGGACTTAATTTTAATAATATAGAGAAGATAAAGGAATTAACTAAAGCAAGCAATTTTCATTTTGGTACAGCTATTAGAATAAATAACAGTCCTTTTGAAGATATAGATAAACAAAAACTTAAACAGCTTGTAAATATAATTTCAAAATAATACAAACATTAAATATTTAATCTAAATAATGAGTGTGAGTTAATTATAATTTGGGTATATGCATGATAATAGGTATTAAGTATGAAATTATTGTTGGAGGTGCTTTACTACTTTTATATAGTCTTGAATACTAATAATGAAAGAAAAAATAAAATATGGAGGTTTTAGAGGGTTTATATTTATAAAAGATTTATAAAAGTCGAACGGCATATAATACATATAATTTCCTAAAATTACCAACTTATGACATGAATTCACATATTAATAAACAATTAATGGAGATATTTGTGGATATAAACAGTAGCAAAAATAGCTTTAAATAAACAAATACAAGAGTTATTAACAATTTTATCCACATTATCCACAGGTAGTTGTAATAATATTAATCCACATAAGTTTTTAAATAACTAAAAATGATAAATAATTCTATCAATTGAATATAAAAAATCATAAAAGTTAATAATAAAAAGAGGATTATGAAAGTTCGTGTAGAATATATTATTAAAGTATAAATTTTCTTATACTGGCATAATTGAAGGGAGATGTACTTATGAACATAATTATATCTGGAAAACAAATCGAATTAACTGATGCAATAAAAAGTAAAATCGAAAACAAACTAAGTAAGTTAGATAATTACATTCATCCAGACACTGATGTAAAAGTTACAGTAAGTGCTAAAAAAGCAAGACAAAAAATAGAGGTAACAATAGCTACTGTAAATGGTCCTATAATTAGAGCAGAAGATATGCAGGAAAATTTATACACAGCTATAGATGTTGTATATGATAAATTAAGTAAACAATTAAAAAAATATAAAAAGAGATTACAAGATAAACATAAAGACAACAAGAGCATAAGATTCCAAGATGCAGAAATAAATCTAGCTGATGAGCAAGAAGATTATGGGGATGAAAATCAAGAATTAGTAATTCAAAGACGTAAAAAATTTAGTGTTAAACCAATGAGCGAAGAAGAAGCTGTATTACAAATGGAGTTAATAGGACATGACTTTTATATGTTCAAGAATATAGATTCAGATGAAATAGCAGTAGTTTATAAGCGTCATAATGGTGGATATGGTATAATAGAACATGAATAAAGCAATTTAGATTTAATCATATTAGCTATCGATAAATAAATTATCGATAGCTTTTTAAATTAATATTAAAAGTATAGTTTTTATGGTAAAATGAATAATAGTACAATAAAGAACGAGGAGAGATGTAAAATATGAGCTTTATGGATAATTTATTCAACATGGCAGATAAAAAAGAATTAAAAAAGTTCAATAAAACTGTTGATATAATAGATTCATTAGAACCTAAATTTGAATCTATGGCAGACTCGGAACTTAAAAATATGACAAATATATTTAAAGAAAGATTAGCAAATAATGAAAGTATAGATGATATACTTCCAGAAGCTTTTGCAGTAGTTAGAGAAGTTTCTAAGAGAGTGTTAGGACTTAGACACTATAGAGTCCAAATGGTTGGAGGTATAGTGTTACATCAAGGAAGAATAGCCGAAATGAAAACAGGTGAAGGTAAAACTTTGGTTGCAACTGCTCCTGTTTATTTGAATGCCCTTACAGGAAAAGGTGTACATGTTGTAACAGTAAATGATTACCTTGCAAAACGTGATAGAGACCAAATGGCAAAAATATATGAATTTTTAGGAATGAGTGTAGGTGTTATTATACATGGTCAAAATCCAAAAGTTAGAAAAGAGCAATATGATTGTGATATAACTTATGGTACAAATAATGAGTACGGATTTGACTACTTAAAGGACAATATGGTAATACACAAAGAGCAAAGAGTTCAAAGAGGATTAAATTATGCTATAGTGGATGAGGTTGACTCTATACTAATAGATGAAGCTAGAACACCACTTATCATATCTGGGCCTGGCGACAAATCAACTCACTTATATTCAGATGCAAATACATTTGTGTTAACTCTAAAACCAGATGATTACGAATTAGAAGAAAAAGACAAGGCGGTATCTCTAACAGCATCAGGTATACAAAAGGCAGAAGTATATTTTAATGTTGATAATATAACTGATATATCTCATACAGAGTTATACCATCATATAAATCAGGCTTTAAGAGCACATGTAATAATGAAGAAAGATGTTGACTATGTTGCTAAAGATGGAGAAATAGTAATAGTTGATGAGTTTACTGGTAGACTTATGTTTGGTAGAAGATATTCAGAAGGTTTACACCAAGCAATAGAAGCTAAAGAAGGTCTTAAAATACAAAGAGAATCTAAAACACTAGCTACTGTAACATTCCAAAACTACTTTAGAATGTATAAAAAACTTTCTGGTATGACTGGTACAGCAAAAACAGAAGAAGAAGAGTTTAAAGCAATTTATAAAATGGACGTTTTCCAAGTACCTACCAATAAGCTTATGGTAAGAGAAGATTTACCAGATTCTGTATACAAAAGTGAAATAGGTAAATTTAATGCTGTAGCACAAGAAATAATTGAAAGACATAAAGTTAATCAGCCAATACTTGTAGGTACAGTATCGATAGAAAAATCAGAATTATTATCACAAATATTAAAGAAAAAAGGCATTAAACATGAAGTATTAAATGCTAAGCATCATGATAAAGAGGCAGAGATAATAGCACAGGCTGGTAGATTAGGCGCTGTTACAATAGCTACAAATATGGCTGGTCGTGGTACAGATATAGTTTTAGGTGGAAACCCAGATTTCTTAACTAAGAGAGAAATGAGAAGAAATGGATTTAAAGAGGAAATAGTAAATAGGGTAGATACTCCAATAGAAGGTATACCTGTAAAAGGTAATGAGACTCTATTTGAAGCTAGAGCGGAGTATGAAAGACTATTTGAAAAGTTTAAACAACAAACACAAGAAGAACAAAAACAAGTTGTAGAAGCAGGTGGACTTGCTATAATTGGTACAGAGAGACATGAATCTCGAAGAATAGATAACCAGTTGAGAGGTCGTGCTGGTCGTCAAGGTGACCCAGGTAGTTCAAGATTTTATATAGGTCTTGATGATGACCTTATGAGATTGTTTGGAAGTGATAGGATATCTGGAATTGTAGATAAAATAGGTCTTGAAGAAGATATGCCAATAGAACATAGAATATTATCTAAATCTATTGAAGGAGCACAAAAGAAAGTTGAAGGTAAAAACTTTGGAATAAGAAAGCATGTACTTCAATACGATGATGTTATGAATAAACAAAGAGAAATAATATATGCAGAAAGAAAGCGTGTATTAGAAGGCGAAGATTTACAAGAGCAAATACAGTCAATGACTCATTCTATAATAGAGGAAGCTGTGACTCTTTATACACAAGATAAAGGGTTTGATGAAGATGGATTTAAAGAGCATATGTATAATCTGTTCTTACCAAAAGGTAGCATAGAGATACCAGAAATAGAAAAACTTAATCCAGTTGAAATAACAGAAAAAGTTTATGAAATAGCTATGAAGATATACACTTCAAAAGAAGAACAAGTAGGCTATGAAAGAATGAGAGAGGTTGAGAGAGTAATCTTACTTCAAGCTGTTGATAACCATTGGATAGACCATATAGATGCTATGGACCAATTACGTCAAGGTATCGGTCTTCGTGCTGTAGGTCAACAGGACCCAGTTATTGCTTATAAAATGGAAGGTTTTGACATGTTTGATGAAATGAATAAACATATCAAAGAAGATACTGTAAGATATTTATTTAATATAACAATAGAAACTCCAGTGGAAAGAAAAGCAGTTGTAGATGTTGAAAATCTATCTTCACCATCAGATGGGACACTTCCAACAAGTAAAACAGTTAAAAAAGATGAAAAAGTTGGAAGAAATGACTTATGCCCTTGTGGAAGTGGTAAAAAATATAAAAACTGTTGTGGTAGATAATCTTGGAGGATTAAATGTTAAAGATACAAGAGTATAGACATAGCGTGGAGCAAATAGCTTCAAATTTAGAAGAATTGAGGGTTTCTCTTTGACATAGCTTCATTGATGGAAAAGATGCAGATTAATGAAGAAAAGATGAACAAACAGGATTTTTGGAATGATAATGAGTTTGCTCAAAGAGTACTTCAAGAAAATAAATCTTTAAAAGAGACACTAGAAGAATATGAAAGCTTAAAAAATTTATTAGAAGATATAGAAGTATTAATTGAAATAGGTCTAGAAGAAGAGGATGATTCTGTAGAAAAGGATATAGAAAAGTCCATAGAATCAATAGAAGAAAAATTATCTGAAATTAAAATAAAAACTCTTCTAAGTGGAGAATATGACAAAAATAATGCCATATTATCTATAAACGCTGGAACAGGTGGATTAGATGCCCAAGATTGGGCTCAGATGCTTTTGAGAATGTATATAAGATGGTCAGAAGGCAAGGGCTATAAAGTTAAGCTTTTAGATATAATATCAGACCCTGAAGCAGGAATAAAGACAGCTACAATTCTTGTAGAGGGAACAAATGCTTATGGATACTTAAAGAGTGAAAAAGGTGTTCATAGGTTGGTAAGAATATCTCCTTTTGACCCATCAGGAAAAAGACATACTTCATTTGCATCTATAGATGTAACACCAGAGCTAGATGAGAACATAGAAGTAGAAATTAATCCATCAGATTTAAAGATAGACACATATAGAGCATCTGGAGCTGGAGGGCAACATGTAAATACAACTGATTCAGCAGTTAGAATAACACATATCCCTACAGGTGTAGTAGTTCAGTGTCAAAATGAGAGGTCTCAACATCTAAATAAAGATAGAGCTATGAGATTTTTGATGGCAAAATTGATAGAATTAAAAGAATTGGAACAAAAAGAAAAAATAGAAGACATACAAGGGAAATATTCACAAATAACATGGGGTAGTCAAATTAGGTCATATGTTTTTCAACCATATAAATTGGTTAAAGACCATAGAACAAATGCTGAGTTTGGAAATGTAGATAGTGTAATGAATGGAAATATAGACCTATTTATTAATGAATACTTAAAAATGAATAAAACAGTTTAATAAATATGCACTGTAATTAAGAGATATGTATAAGAAGGTTAGTGCTTACTATGCACTTACAGCACTTAGGCTGAGGACGACAACCCTCAGCCTTCGTTCTGTTTATTATTATACTTATGAAAAAAATAACATTAGGAGTGAAAAAATTGGATATAAATCAAATCTTAAAAAAAGAATTTAATCTTAGAGATGAGCAAATAAACAATACATTAAAACTTATTGATGAGGGTAATACAATACCATTTATAGCTAGGTACAGAAAAGAAATGACTGGTGAGATGAGTGATGTCACACTAAGAGAATTTCATGAAAAATTGATGTATTTAAGAAACCTTCAAAGTAGAAAAGATGATGTAGTTAGACTAATAGATGAGCAAGGAAAGCTAACAGATGAAATAACAAAAAATATAGAAAAAGCAAAGACATTACAAGAAGTAGAAGATATCTATGCTCCATATAAACAAAAGAAAAGAACTAGAGCAATAATAGCTAAGGAAAAGGGATTAGAAAACTTAGCATTGTCAATACTAGAGAATAGTCTAGATAGTATAGAAATAGAAGCAAAGAATTATATTGATGAGGAGAAAGAAGTTCTCTCTGTTGAAGATGCATTAAAAGGTGCGAGAGATATAATTGCAGAATTAGTTTCAGATGATGCTAAGATTAGAAAATATATAAGAGAATTAGCTTTAAGAGAAGGCATGATAGTTAGCAAAAGTTCTACTGATGAGAAATCAGTTTATGATATGTATTATGATTATAATGAAGCAGTGAAGAGTATGGCTCCACATAGAGTTTTGGCGATAAATCGAGGAGAAAAAGAGAACTTCTTAAAAGTTAAGTTAGAAATAAATAATGATAAAGTTTTAAATTACATAATAAATGAATATGTAAATGATAAAAATTTCAAAAATAAAGAAGAAATCGTAAGCTCAATAGAAGATTCTTATAAAAGATTAATTTTTCCATCAATAGAAAGAGAAATAAGAAATCATTTAACAGAAATAGCTCAAGAAAGAGCTATAAGTGTATTTGGAAAAAATGTTAAAAGTTTATTGCTTCAACCACCAGTTAAAGACAAGGTAGTTATGGGATTTGACCCCGCATTTAGAACTGGATGTAAAATAGCTATAGTAGATAAAAATGGTAAACTATTAGATTATACAACAGTATACCCAACAGACCCTCAAAATAATGTGGAAGGGGCAAAGAAAGTTTTAAAAGGATTGATTGAAAAATATGATATAGATATAATTTCAATCGGTAATGGTACTGCATCTAGAGAATCAGAAACTTTTGTATCAGAAATGATAAAAGAGATAGATAGGGAAGTACAATATGTTATAGTTAGTGAAGCTGGAGCCTCTGTTTATTCGGCATCTGAACTTGCGAACGAAGAACATCCAGATATAAATGTATCAATAAGGGGAGCTATATCTATAGCTAGAAGATTACAAGACCCATTAGCAGAGCTTGTAAAAATAGACCCTAAAAGTATAGGTGTAGGTCAATATCAGCATGATTTAAATAAAAAGAGACTAGAAGAAGTACTAGATGGTGTTGTTGAAGATTCTGTAAACAGTGTTGGAGTAGATTTAAATACAGCATCATACTCTCTACTAGAGCATATTGCAGGAATAAGTAAGGCCATTGCAAAAAACATAATAGCATATAGAGAAGAAAATGGAGACTTTACATCAAGAGTACAACTTAAAAAAGTAAAAAGACTTGGACCTCAAGCATTTACTCAATGTGCTGGATTTATGAGAATCTTAGATGGTAAAAACCCACTAGATAATACAGGTGTGCATCCTGAAAGTTATGATATATGCAAAAAAATGATTGAGATAATAGGATACTCTTTAAATGATATAAAAAATAAAAATATAGAAGAAATAGATGAGAAAATAAAAGAGATTGGATTGAGAGAATTAAGTGAAAAACTGGAAGTAGGTCAAGTCACTTTAAGAGATATTATATCTGAAATTAAAAAGCCAGGAAGAGACCCAAGAGAAGAAGGAATAAAACCTATTCTTAGAACTGATGTCTTAAAAATTGAAGACATACAAGAAGGAATGTCTTTAAAAGGTACAATAAGAAATGTTGTAGATTTTGGTGCATTTGTAGATATCGGAATAAAAAATGATGGATTAGTCCATAAATCAGAAATGAGTAATAGCTTTGTAAAAGACCCTATGAGTATTGTTACAGTAGGAGATATAGTCGATGTAAAAGTTATTGGAATTGACTTAAATAAAAAGAGAGTAGCTCTATCAATGAAAAAATAAATAAGCTTATGTATGTTTGTTGTTGATACTATATTTGTAAGTATGATTTATAGAATATATAAGTATTAAAAAGTGTAAAATTATATTGTAAAAAACAATGTTAGAAAGAAGTACGAGAGTCTTGAAAATCAGGAGGAAAATGAATGATTTTTATAAAAAATGGTAAAATAAATACCGTAACAAATGGAATAATTCAAGGAGATATCCTTATAGATGAAGGAAAAATAATAGAAATAGGGGAAAATCTAATAGCACCTTTAGATGTTGATATAATAGATGCAAGTAATAAACTTGTGTTCCCTGGATTTATAGATGCTCATACTCATTTGGGGCTATGGGAAGATGGCATAGGTTTTGAAGGGGCAGATGGAAATGAAGAAACTGACCCAATAACACCACAACTAAATCCTATAGATGGTATTAATCCAATGGATAGAACATTTAAAGAAGCTTTTGAAGGTGGTATAACTTCTGTATGTACAACACCTGGAAGTGCAAATGTTATGGGCGGTCAATGTATAGCCATAAAAACATATGGAAGAAGAATTGACAAAATGGTAATAAAAAATCCAGTTGCATCTAAAATAGCATTTGGAGAAAATCCAAAAAGTTGTTATGGTCAAGATGATAAATCTCCACAGACTAGAATGGCTATAGCGGCTTTGCTTAGAGAGAACTTAAAAAAAGCAGAAGAATATCTAGAGGATATTGATGTATATGAGAGCCATGATGATGAAGACTGTGAAAAGCCTGAATATGATATAAAAATGGAAAGCTTAATACCTGTATTGAGGAGAGATATTCCATTTAAGGCACATGCTCATAGAGCTGATGATATGTTTACAGCAATAAGAATTGCAAAAGAATTTAACTTAAAACTTACATTAGACCATTGTACAGAAGGTCATCTTGTTGTAGAAGAATTAGTAGAAGAAGGATTTCCTGTAATAGTAGGCCCATCTTTATCAGAAAGGTCTAAGTTTGAACTTAGAAACTTGACATTTAATACAGCTGGAATACTTTCAAATGCAGGTCTTGATGTATGTATAATGACAGACCATCCAGTGATACCAGTTCAATATCTTCCAATATGTGCAGGCATAGCTGTTAAACATGGTATGAAAGAAGAAAAGGCAATAGAATCAATTACAATAAATCCAGCTAAGACTTTAGGAATAGAAGATAAAGTAGGTTCTATAGAAGTTGGTAAAGATGCAGACATAGTAATATGGGATAATTCCCCACTAGAGATTCAAAGTAATGTGATTTACACTATAATAAATGGAAAAATAGTATATGAGAAAAAATAACTTGACAATTATTAAAAAATTAACTAATATAAGAGTGTAAGGAAAATTAAAAAATCAAAGAAGATCTTCGGGGCAGGGCGAAATTCCCTACCGGCGGTATAGCCCGCGAACTACTTAGGTGGTTGATTTGGTGAGATTCCAAAGCCGACAGTAAAGTCTGGATGAGAGAAGATATTTATGGAATATAAATAAGTTTATTTTAGTTTGTTTAAACTATGTCCATAAAAACTCGAAGATAGGATCTTCGAGTTTTTTGTTTTTCCTAAAAAATATAAACTATTGATTAGGAGGAAAGTAGTTATGCAAAATACAGTAAAAAGAGGAAATATGATTTCAACAAGAACTTTGGTGGTTATGTCAATTTTATCTGCAATATCTTATTTATTGATGTTTATTCAAGCACCAATACCAGGTATTTTTCCAGATTTCTTAAAAATTGACTTATCAGATATCCCAGCAATATTTGGCGGAATGTCTTTAGGACCATTAGTTGGATTTGGTGTAGTTGTAGTAAAAAATATACTACAAATGATAACAGCGACAACAACTGGAGGAGTAGGAGAATTTGCAAATATATTAATTGGTGGCTCTTATGTACTTATACTTTGTTATTCATATAAGAGAAGTAAAGATTTAAAAGGTGTAGTAATTGGATTTGTATTAGGGACAATAACTATGACTATAATTGGTTCATTGGTGAATTATTTTGTAATGTTACCACTTTATGGGCAATTAATGGGACTAGATGCTATAATAGGTCTAGGTTCAGCTATAAACCCTCAAGTTCATGATTTATTTACTTTTGTAATTTGGATGATAGCTCCATTTAATGTATTAAAGGCTGTTGTAATATCCTTAGTAACGTTACCACTTTACAAAAAAATGGGTAATGTAATAAAAAAATAATTAGACAAGAAAATATAAAATTTTAAAATTAAACGCATTGAATAGCCATAATTTATTTGTAACTTCAGTCCTACACTGTGATTGATATATTAAATATATTATGGCTTTATTAATTTATCAAAAATTGTATATAAAATAAGAAATATTTAGACAAGTTTAATTTTTGAAATAAAGGAAGAATTAAAACGATTAACTATTAAAATACTAAAAAGGTATCTATAATACACAGAGCGAATTTATAATAAACAAAAAATAAAGATATTATTAAAAATAAATAAAGATTTATGCTTTATTTTTTAATAATATCTAATTTAATAATGATAGGGGTGTATATAGATGAACATATCTAAAAAATTGAAAAATTTATTTTTAGATGATAAAGGGTATTATTTTAATAGTAATTGGGAAAATATTCATATAGGTATTGATAACTCAAAATTGGAAAAGTCTTTAAAGTATATTACAAATGAATATATTGAAAATATGGAAAGTGTAAAGTATGATTATCGTGAATTAAAAAATATAAAAAATCAAACTGATGGAATGTGTATACTAGCAATAAGGCAGAATTATAAAGCACTAGAGTATATAAAAGAACAAACAGAAGAATTATGTTTAGAAGCGATAAGATATAACTATAAAGCACTAGAATATGTAAAAGAACAGACAGAGTATATATGTCTTGAAGCCATAAAAAAGGACTGTAATGCACTTAAATATGTAAGAAATAAAACTGATGAGCTTATTATAAAAGTAATAAGGTGTTCTTCTAATATAGATGTTGTAAGTATTTTAAAATCTTTAGAAGTTCAAACAAGAAGTATATGTTTAGAAGCAATTAAAAAAGATGGTAGATGTCTTGCATATGTTAGAGAGCAGAGCGAAGAATTATGTATGGAAGCGATTAGGCAAAATTATAAAGCACTACAATATGTAAAAAATCAAACAGATAAAATGTGTATAGAAGCTGTAAATCAAAATGGTATGGCATTGCAATATGTAAATAAACAAACAGATAATATATGTATGGAAGCTGTCAAACAAGATGGAAGAAGTCTACAGTTCGTTAATAATAAGACAGAAGCAATATGTATAAAAGCCATAAGATATCTAGATAAAAGATACAATATTAAAGATGTGTTAAGTTACATAGATAGCTATACAGAAGATATATGTATAGAAATTGTAAGGCGAAATGGAAAGATGTTAATGTATATAAAAAATCAAACAGAGAGAATGTGCATTGAAGCAGTAAAGGAAAATTATAAATCTCTCAAGTATGTAAAAGAACAATCTGAGAAAATATGTAGAGAAGCCTTAAAGCAGAATTGCAAGGCAAAGGAATATGTGAAGATTTATATTGAAGAATGTATATAAGATTTAGATAGGATTATTAATATTGAAAGATAAAAAAGATAAATAGAAGTACTTTATAATAATTGAGGCTTATACTATAATTAATTAAGCAGTGATATAAATTCACATGACGATTATATCAAAATGGAGATGAATTAATGGCAAAAATATATTTGGAAAATGAAAGCAAAACTAGAGAAATAGGATATAAATTAGGTAAACTCTTAAAAGAAGGTAGTGTTATCTGTTTAGTAGGAGATTTAGGGGCTGGGAAAACTACAATGACACAAAGTTTGGCAGATTCATTAGGCATAAAAGACTATATAACAAGTCCAACTTTTACTATAATAAATGAATATGAAGGCAAAGTACCTTTGTATCATTTTGATGTATATAGAATAGGTAGCAGTGATGAAATGTATGATATTGGATATGAGGAATATGTAAATTCAAATGGAATTTGCATAATTGAATGGGCTAATCTAATAGAAGATATACTTCCAAAAGAATATTTAAATATAGAATTAAAATATAAAGATGAAGGAAGAGAAATGATATTAACTCCAAAGGGAGAGTTTTACAAAGAGATAGTTGAGGAGTTGATTAAATAATGAAAATACTAGGTATGGATACATCTTCTATGGCAGCAAGTGTGTCAGTTGTAGAAGATGATAGCTTAATATGTGGGTTTACAGTAAATAACAAAAAAACTCATTCGCAAAAACTTATGCCAATGATAGAAAGTATGTTGAACATGAGTGATTTAAGTATAAAAGATATAGATTTATTAGCTATATGTATAGGTCCTGGCTCATTTACAGGTCTTAGAATAGGTATGGCTACAGTAAAAGCTATGGCTCATGTAAATAATATACCAATAATAGCAGTGAATTCTTTGGAATCCCTAGCAAATAACATGAATCTATGTGAGAGGAAGATATGTTGTATATTAGATGCACAGAAGAATCAAGTCTATTCAGCTAAATATAAACTTGAGAATGGAGAGCTAATAGAATTAGAGGGTGTTAATGTTGTAGAATTTGATACTTTATTAGAGGAAATAGTATCAAGTGATGAAGAATTTATAGTAGTTGGAGAAGCTGTATATAAATATAAAGATAGGTTAGAGAATGTAAAAAATATAAAAATACCTTCGCCAGTTAACAATGTGTCTAATGCAGGAAGTTTATGTTCTTTGGCATTAAGTAAATATAATAAAAATATAGATGTACATACTTGTTATACAATAAATCCTATGTATATCAGAAAATCTCAAGCTGAAGTACAATACGATGAAAAAATGAAGAGGCTAAATGATGAAAGATAATACAAAACTAATAGTAGATGATATAAAAATAGAAGAAATGACTATTAAAGATATAGATGAAGTTTTTGAAGTAGAAAAAAATTGTTTTGAAGATTATTGGTCAAAAGAATCTTTTAGAAAAGAGTTATCTAATGAAGTAGCAAGGTATATAGTCGCTAAACTAGATGGAAAAGTTGTTGGATATGTGGGAATTTGGCTTATACTTGATGAAGGGCATATAAATAATGTGGCTGTTCATAGTGACTACAGAGGCAAAAAAATAGGAGACAAGTTGATAAAAGGTATAGTTGATTTGTGCAAAGACAATAATATTGTGTCTATGACATTAGAAGTTAGAGCATCAAATAAAATAGCACAAAATCTATATAGAAAATATGGATTTAAAATGGGTGGAATAAGAAAAGAATACTACAGTGATAATAAAGAAGATGCAATTATAATGTGGAACCAATTAAAGGAGGTGTAGAGTTTATGAGTGATATAATAACATTAGCTATAGAGAGTAGTTGTGATGAAACAGCTGCATCAGTTTTAAAAAATGGTAGAGAAGTACTTTCAAACATAATCTCTACCCAAATAGAAACACATAAAAAGTTTGGTGGTGTAGTCCCAGAAGTAGCCTCAAGAAAACATGTGGAAAATATTGATATAGTTGTCCAGGAGGCTTTAGATAAAGCAAATATAGGATTTAATGATATAGACCATATTGCAGTTACATATGGACCTGGGTTGGTAGGAGCTTTACTAGTAGGCTTATCTTATGCTAAAGCACTTGCATATACTTTGAATATACCACTTGTAGGAGTAAATCACATAGAAGGTCATCTAAGTGCAAACTATATAGAGCATAAGGATTTGAAACCTCCTTTTATAACATTAATAGTATCTGGAGGTCATACCCACTTGGTTGAGGTCAAAGACTATGGTAAGTATGAAATCTTAGGAAAAACTAGAGATGATGCATCTGGAGAAGCATTTGATAAGATTTCAAGAGCGATGAATCTAGGCTATCCAGGAGGACCTATTATTGATAATCTCGCCAAAAAAGGAAATAAGCATGCTATAGAATTTCCAAGAGCATATTTAGAAGAAGATAGCTATGATTTTAGTTTTAGTGGATTAAAATCTTCTGTGTTAAACTATCTAAATGGAAAAAGAATGAAAAATGAGGAAATAGTAGTTGAAGATGTAGCAGCATCTTTTCAAGAGGCTGTGGTAGAGGTTTTATCTACTAAAGCACTAAAAGCAGCAAGAGATAAAGGCTACAATATTATAACTCTTTCTGGTGGAGTTGCTTCTAATTCAGGGCTCAGAGCTAAAATAACAGAGATTGCAAAAGATAGTGGTATCACTGTTAAATATCCGCCTTTAATTTTATGCACAGATAATGCAGCAATGATTGGGTGTGCAGGATATTATAATTTTATAAATGGTAAAACACATGATATGAGTTTAAATGCAGTTCCAAATTTAAAAATAAATCAGTAATATGAAATAAATTTATAAATATATTAAAGAATTGTTTCAGAAAAATAAATATAAGTAAAAATAAATATAGTATATGTTAAAACTTGAAGTAAAACGATGTATAACCTTTATATTCTAATGAATTGCAATACATTTAGGATATAAAGTTTATCTTTGGTGTGAATTTACTTCAAGTTTAATTTTTTTGTAGAAAGATTATTTTAAAAAGTGGGTAATATACCCTTTTTTTCCCTTATTAAAAAGTTTTATACTAATTATAGAAAGATTAAGGAGGGGAAGAAATGCGTCAAAGTAAAGAAGACAAAATAAGAAGTATTTTAGAAGCAAAAAATATTAAGGCAAATTTTCAAGATAAAGAAAATTTAGATGAATTTAGTGAAAAAAAAGCAAGTAAAAGGGCTGATGATTTATTAAATGTATATTATAATACATTGTCTACAGCTGATATGGAATTTCCATATTGGTATAATAGAGAATATAGAAAATCAGATGGTGATATACCTGTAGTTAGAAGAGCTAAAGCTCTTAAATCTGCTTTTTCTCATATGACACCAAATATAATACCAGGCGAGAAGATAGTAATGCAAAAAACACGCCACTATAGAGGGTCATTCCCAATGCCTTGGGTAAGTGAGAGTTTCTTCGTAGCTCAAGGGGAACAAATGAAAGAAGAAGCAAATAAGTTAGCTAGTAACACAGCAGATGAACTTACAAAATTTGGTTCTGGTGGGGGAAATGTAACTGAGAGTTTTGGAAATGTTGTTTCAATAGCTGGTAAATTTGGAATGAGAAAAGAAGAAGTACCTGTACTTGTAAAAATGGCTAAGGAATGGGTTGGAAGATCAGTTGAAGATTTAGGCTTTCATTATGAGAAAATGATGCCAGATTATGATTTAAAAGAAAAATTAATGAGTACACTTATTTGTATGTTTGATTCAGGATATACACTTCCTCAAGGTAGAGAAGTTATAAACTATTTTTATCCTTTGAATTATGGGCTAGATGGAATCATAGAAATGGCAAAAGAATGTAAGAAAGCAGTTGCAGGAAACGCATCTGGAGATGGACTTATTGGAATGGACCGTCTATATTTCTATGAAGCAGTTGTTCAAGTTATTGAGGGTCTACAAACTTGGATTTTAAATTATGCAAAACATGCAAAATATTTAGAAAGTATAGAGAAAGATTTAGAAGCTAAAAAAGAATATTCAGATTTAGTGGAGATATTAGAGCACATTGCACACAAACAACCTCGTACATTTAGGGAAGCGCTTCAATTGACTTATACAATCCATATAGCATCAGTAAACGAAGATGCTATATCTGGTATGTCTATAGGGCGCTTTGGTCAAATCTTATATCCTTGGTATGAGCAAGATATAGAAAAAGGAATAATCACAAAAGAAGAAGTAATTGAATTATTAGAGCTTTATAGAATAAAGATTACTTGTATTGACTGTTTTGCTTCAGCAGGAGTAAATGGAGGAGTATTATCAGGAAATACATTTAACACATTATCTATAGGTGGGCTAAGAGAAGATGGCTCTACAGGAGCAAATGAATTAGAAGAATTACTATTAGAAGCAAGTATGAGATGTAGAACTCCTCAACCTAGTTTAACTATGTTGTATGATGAAAAACTTCCAGAAGATTTCTTGATGAAGGCTGTTGAATGTACAAAGCTTGGTTCTGGTTATCCAGCATGGGTAAACAACTCAAATGGGACAACTTTCATGATGAGACAATTTGGCGATGAGGGTATGACTGTTGAAGAAGCTAGAGCTTTTGCACTAGGCGGATGTCTAGAAACATCTCCAGGATGTTGGAAACAGTTAACTTTAAATGGGAAAACATATTCTATAGCAGGTGGAGCAGGGCAAACAGCTGGTTCTGGAGTGCATTTTTTAGCTAATCCTAAAATATTAGAACTTGTTCTTATGAATGGTAAAGACTACCGTATGAATGTGCAAGTATTTGAACCTCATAATAAACCTCTAGATACATATGAAGAGGTTGTAGAAGTATTTAAAGATTATTATAAACAAGCAATAAATGTCCTTGAAAGAGCAAATAATATTGAATTAGATATATGGAGAAAGTTTGATACTTCTGTAATAAATTCGCTATTAAAACCAGATTGTTTAGACAAGGGTCAACATATAGGAAACATGGGATACCGTTATAATGCGACATTAAATGTAGAAACTTGTGGTACTGTTACTATGGTTAATTCATTTGCTGCACTTAAAAAACTTGTATATGATGATAAAGAATTTACACTTGAAGAAATGAAAGAGGCTATTTTGAATAACTTTGGATTTAAAGATGCTTTAGAGGTTGGAAACTATTCTATGGCAGACCAAGTAAAAGTAGATAAAACTGGTAAATATGATGCTATCTATAAGGCCTGTCTTGATGCACCTAAATATGGAAATAATGATTTGTATGCAGATAGCATTCTTAAAAACTATGAAGTATGGTTAGCAAAAGTGTGTGAAGAAGCACAATCTTTATATGCTAAAAAAATGTATCCTTGTCAAATATCTGTTTCTACACATGGGCCACAAGGAGCTGCCACTTTAGCTACTCCAGATGGTAGATTAAGTGGAACAACATATTCAGATGGTTCAGTCTCTGCATATGCAGGAACTGATAAAAATGGTGTTTATGCATTATTTGAGTCTGCAACTATTTGGGACCAAGCAGTAGTTCAAAATTCTCAAATGAATTTAAAACTTCACCCAACAACTATTAAAGGACAACAAGGTACTAAAAAACTATTAGACTTAACAAGAAGTTACTTAAGAAAAGGTGGCTTCCATATACAATACAATGTTGTGGATTCAAAAACGTTAAAAGAAGCACAGAAAAATCCTGATAATTATCGTCAATTGATGGTGCGTGTTGCTGGATTTACTCAATACTGGTGTGAATTAGGAAAACCAATACAGGATGAAGTAATTGCTAGAACAGAGTATGAAGGGGTGTAAAATATGAAAAAACATAGTGATTGTATGAATTTTTGTGCAGTAGATGCTACAAAAGGAATTTGTAGACTATCAAAACAAATGCTTAACTTAGATGATGAAGCTTGTGAAGAATTAAAAGTGATGCCAAAATGTAAAAATTGTAAAAATTTCGTTGATGTTAATGATGAAGGTATAGGCAAATGTGTTGGTCTTGAAAAGGAAGACTGGGTATATTCAACATTAAATGCAATTACTTGTGAAGGACATATGTTTAATGAGTAGACAAAATCAACTAGCAGGTATGATTTTTGATGTACAAAGCTTTTCAGTTCATGATGGACCAGGTTGCAGAACAACTGTATTTTTAAATGGATGTCCACTTAGTTGTAAATGGTGTGCAAATCCTGAAAGTTGGACTGTAAGACCCCATATGATGTTTAGTGAGTTATCTTGTAAATATGAAGATGGGTGTACTGTATGTCATGGTAAATGTAAAAAAGGTGCATTGAGTTTTAATCTTGATAATAAGCCAATTATAGATTGGAACATATGTAAAGACTGTGAAAGCTTTGAATGTGTCAACTCATGTTATTACAATGCGTTTAAGTTATGTGCGAAGCCTTATACTGTAGATGAACTTATAAGAGTAATTAAACGTGATTCTAATAATTGGAGAAGTAATGGAGGAGTAACATTTAGTGGGGGAGAACCACTACTTCAACATGAATTTTTACATGAAGTATTATTGAAATGTCATGAGATAAATGTACACACTGCTATTGAGACGAGTGCATGTGTTTCCAATGAAATTTTTAATAAAATATTTAAAGATATTGATTTTGCATTTATTGATATAAAGCATATGGATAGAGAAAAACACAAAGAGCAAACCGGTGTGTACAATGATTTAATATTGGAAAACGTATCAAATCTTGCTAACTCTGACTGGAAAGGAAGATTGGTACTTAGAGTTCCAGTTATAGCAGGATTTAACGATAGTACTGAAAATATAAGTGATATTATATCTTTTATGCACAAAAACAATTTGGTAGAGATTAACCTATTACCATTTCATAGGCTAGGAGAATCAAAGTGGATTCAATTAGGTAAGGAGTATGAGTATTCTGATAAGGGAGATGTTGATGAAGAGCATCTTGAAGAGTTACAAGATATATTTTTGGATAATGGTATAGCTTGTTATGTTGGTCATGAGACAGCTTTCTAAAAGTAAATAATATAAGATTAAAAAGGATGTTACACTAAAAGCTAGAGTGACATCCTTTTTATATAGTTTAAATTATGATTAGAAGATATATTACGTTTACTTTATTGTAGTAAATGTAATATGGTAAAGCATGAATATGAAAAAATTTAATAGAATCTATTTTATAAACAACTAAAATCAATTATCAATGAAAGGTACAAAAAGTATAGAGAGTATTATAGATGTCCGTTTTTTACAAGATTAAAATATGTACTATATGATACAATCAACTAAACTATTTCAATAAGGTTTGTAATTTCTTTATTTATATAATATCCTATTGAAATCTATATAGTTTAATTTTATTTATAAGATATAAATAAAATATATGTATATCAAGGAGGTAATATGAAGTTTGTAAATGCTTTAATAGTGGTTAAAGATATTGAGAAATCAAAAAAGTTTTATTATGATGTTTTAGGATTAAATGTAACCTGTGATTTTGGAGAAAATGTTGTGTTAGAAGGTAATATATCATTACAAGAAAAAAAACTTTGGTTAGAGTTTATTAATAAGAGTGATAATGAAGTACAATTCAATGGAAATGATGCAGAGTTATATTTTGAAGAAGAATATTTTGATACTTTTGTTGAAAGATTGAGTACAATGAAAGATATAAATTATATTCATCTGGTTGTAGAACATAGTTGGGGTCAAAGAGCAATTAGATTTTATGATTTAGATGGTCATATTATTGAGGTTGGGGAAACTATATCATCTGTATGTAGACGTTTTTTAGATAGTGGACTTTCAATGAATGAGGTGGCTAAAAGAATGGATGTAACTATTGAATATATTGAATCAGCTTTAAACTAGGTGATAGCTTATATTAAAATAAAGGCGTTAGCAAATCTATGCTTTCGCCTTTATTTATTATATTCTCTAAATAATCTATAAAATGTTATTGAATTTTTTCTCTAGAAATATATAATTTTGAATTCTCTGCTTTATCTTCAAACTCAATTCCCTTGTTTTTTTTCATAAATATGTATAGAGGGGCTATTAATAACATTGCTCCTAATCCTATTAAAACTCTATTTTGAGTTATAGGTTTTGCCATATCTTCTGCCCAAGCTTGTTGTAACAACCATAAACTACCTAAAATAGCTACTATTGGTATAACTGGACCAAATGGAATCTTAAAAGAGCCTTGAATATCTGTTCTTTTTCTTAAAACTATTACTGACAAACAAGTTGGGATATACTGAGCAAATCTTGCAATTACGCTCATTACTGCAAGTTGTTCAAAACTTCCAGTCAATACAAGTGGTATACAACAAATTAAAGATATAATTATTGCTACATATGGAGCATCATATTTATTTGTTTTTCCTATAAATGCTGGAAGAGAACCTTCTTCTGCTAGAGAAGAACCACATTTAGGAGTTACTATTGAAGAACCTATATTTATACCAAATATAGATATTAATGTAGCTACAGATATAAATACCTTACCATAGTTACCTAAAAACACACTTGAAGCATCTGCAATTGGAATACTATTTTCAAAGAGTTTATCTCCAAGTATACCCATACAGACAACTTGAATTAAAATATAAATTATTGCACATATAAATATTGTAGTTATTAAGGCAATTGGAAGATTTTTTTTAGGGTTTTCCATTTCTCCACTTGCTACGATAAATGATTCAAATCCAGTAAATGCGTAAAATACCAATATGATAGCTGGTCCCATGCTAGAGTTAACTACGTTACCTGAAGGGGCAATATTTTCAAATTTTATAAAGAATATTCCGACTATTACAAAAACTATTAGTGGTACTAATTTAGCTATAGTTATTACATTATTCATTATCTTTGTACTTTTAATTCCAAATAAACTATTTATAGAAAGTAGTGTTACTAATACTGCTGCTATATAGCCCTTGTATTCAGTTGCAGCTTCTGGCCAAAATGAACCTAAAGCTGTTGCAAATCCTACTGCTAGAGTAGACCATGATATAATTCTTATAACCCAAGACATGGTACCAACTTCAAAGCCTATAAAATCTCCAAATGCTTTTTTGGAATATAGATATGCACCACCATTTTTATCAAACATACTTCCAACTTCTGCAAAACATAAAAGTATTGATAGAACTAAAATTGTAGCAAAAATGTATATAAATATACTGTTTTGACTTGCTAGGTTATAAACTTTACCTGGTAGTAAGAATATACCTGAACCTATTATACTATTAATTCCTAATAATATCATACTAAATAACCCTAATTTTTTAGCCTTTTCCATATTAATTTATCTCCTATTCTTTTATTAATTACTGTATTAATTAAAATATAAAGTATTCATTACATGCATCATAACACCTATTGGAAGACAATTCTCATCTATATTAAAGCTAGATGTATGTAGAGGTGAAATTAATCCCTTTTCTTCATTTTTACAGCCTAAATGAAAGAATGCCCCCTTGCAATGTTCTGTATAAAAAGAAAAATCTTCACCACCTAAAGAAGGGTTTGGTCTTAATATAAATTTTTCTTCTCCAAATAATTCTTTAGTACTTGAGATAACAGTATTTACTAATTCCTTTTCATTTATAACAGCTGGATAATTTTCATCACTTACATGCAATGTTCCAACACATCCAAATGCAGATGCAGTGTCTTCAACAATCTTAGATATCTTATCAATCATAAAGTTTCTTGTTTTGCCATTTAAAGTTCTTAAAGTGCCTTCTAGTTTTACATCTTCACATATTACATTGTGTGCATCACCACCATATATTTTACCTATAGTTAAAACAGCAGCATTATTTGGTTCTAAGTTTCTACTTATTATAGTTTGTAAGGATGTAACAATTTGTGATGCTGTAACTATTGCGTCAATACCATTTTCAGGGTATGCACCATGAGCTCTTTTGCCTTTAACATTTATCGTTATAGTGTCAACACTAGCATTTAATGTGTCATACTTTGTTTCAATAAATCCTGTCTCAATATGTGGCATAACATGAAGTCCAAATATATAATCAGCTTTAGGATTTTCTAGACATCCATCTTCAACTAAGAATTTTGCTCCTCCAAAGCCTTCTTCTGCTGGTTGAAATAAGAACTTTACATTTACGTTTAATCTATCTTTTATTGAATGTAAAACTTTACACGCTCCAAGTAGCATAGTTGTATGTGCATCATGACCACAAGCATGCATTTTTCCAGAATGTATTGATTTATAAGGTATATTATTTTCTTCTTCTATAGGAAGGGCATCCATATCCGCTCTTATACAAATAGTTTTATCTGCATTTTCTTTTAAAATATATGCCATAATCCCATTGTGTTTTGTAAATTCAATATAATCAATTCCTATTTCTTCTAAATAAGAAATGACTTTTTGCTTGGTAAGGTTTTCTTCAAGAGCCAATTCTGGAATTTTGTGCAATTCTCTTCTTACATTTATTAGCCAAGGTTTTATAGAATTACAATTTTCTATTACAAAATCTTTTTCTAATTCTTTAGTTTGATATTCTAATTTTAAAGCCTGTTGCATTTTTATTCCTCCAATTACTTTTTATTGTTTGGTTAATTATAGTAGCAATTATTGTGCCATAATTTTTAAGGAATAAATTTTGTTTTTTATAAGAATTTTGCAATAAAATAATCATTTATTTGTTGACAAAATATAAAAATGATTATTTTATTGCAATTTTCCAAAAAAAGTATTGTTTTAAATAAGAATAAGCTTATATATTAGCCTATATAAAAATAATAGGAATTATTAAACTTATCCTATTCCTATTAATTCCTATTGATTACACATGAAATAATGTACTATATTTACACATTTGAAAAATAAAAAATCTATTGAGGAAGCGTCTTGCACCTGAATAGATTTCTTTGTTTAATATATTATAAGTTTACAAACTTTCATATTTTAATTTATTGTAAAAGTCTTCTCCTTGTTGAGTTATTTTACTTCCATATCTCCCTGAACCACAAATTATAAGTTCTTCTTTTTTCAGATATTCAAATATTTTTTTAATTTTACCTTCTGTGATTTGGATATTTTTATCTAGTAATATCTTTAAAATTAGTCCTCTACCAATTCCAACATCTGATTCCTTATTTAAAATTAATATCTCAAGTATATTTAATATATCATTTTTATTATATTTTAATTTTAATGATGAATTTTTGTTATTTAAAGTTCTTAAATTTGGGGGTAAATCTTTTTCTAGTATAATATCATCACACATAATATTTAAATAAGATGTTACGTTTTGGAGTTCTCTTATATTACCTTTCCATGTATAGTTTTGTATAAGCTTTTTGGCCTCTGGTGTAATTACTAATTTCTTATTAATTAAATCTTCCATGATAATTAATATATCTTCTTTTCTTTCTCTTAGAGGAGGGATGTTTATTGGAATTGTATTTAATCTATAATATAAATCCTCCCTAAACTGGCTCTTATCAATCATTTGTTCTAAGTTTTTGTTTGTAGCAGATATGATTCTAACATCTATATTAATTACATTGTGAGAGCCAACTGGCATTATTTGTTTTTCTTGAAGAACTCGAAGTAGTTTTGTTTGTAATTCTAAAGGCATATCGCCTATTTCATCTAAGAAAATTGTCCCATTATTAGCAAGTTCGAATAATCCTTGCTTTCCATCTTTTAGACCTCCAGTAAAAGTTCCCTTATCATATCCAAATAACTGACTTTCTAGTAAATTCTCAGGGACGGCCGCACAATTTACTGCTATAAAGGGCTGATTTTTTCTATTTGAATTATTATGAATAGATTGAGCTATTAGTTCTTTACCAGTTCCACTTTCGCCTCTGATAAGTATACTTAGGTCAGACTTAGAAACTTTCTTAGCTAAATCTATGCATTCAATCATCTTAGGGCTATCTGTTTTTATATCTTTAAATGTATATTTTGCTATTTGTCCCTTTTCCCTTAATTTCTTAGTAAGATTTTGTTCTAATTTTTTTATATATGTTATTTCTTGTAAACTATAGTATGTACCCATCTTTTCATCTCTATTGTATATATTTTTTTTATTTACATTTATATATTTTTTATTGAATATAATAACTTTGTCCAGTATTTCTTTTTCATTTAATAAAACCTTTAAACTATCTGTAAATATTTCTTCAATATGCTTTCCATATATATCTTCTTTTATGTCTAAGATGCCTTTTACTTTACTATTATATGTATTTATTTCACCATCTTTTGAAGTAAATAGTATGCCATCCTTTGACAAGTTTAATATTGTATCTAATTCTTCTATTTTTAAGAACAGTTCTTTATATTTATCTTTTATACCAGTATCCAGACTTATTATCTCCTCTGAATATTTTACTAGCTTAGATTGTATTTCTTTTGAATCAATTTGTAATAAGTTTATTATTTCTATAAAAGTTGATATATCTATATATCTATGGCCTAAATCAAATATATCTGAGATAAAGCTAGGTACTTTTTCTGGAACTCCTGGAGTTATAGCTATCTTTATATCTTTATAAGTATTGTCATTCATATATGGGATTGGTCTGATATTAGTTACTCCGATTTTATAAAACAAACTTATAGTTTCTAGAGTAGTTTCATCGGAATCATTTACGATTAGAGCATTTGTTCCCTGTGGTAAAGATAATAAATTATATATTTTATCTTCCTTAAAAGTTCTTCTTATCACAATAACTTTTTTCTTATCTAATATATTATTTATGATTTTATCTAATCTTTCTACTGACATTACTAATATCACATCATCATTTATAATGTCATTATCATTTATTTCATCTATAAAGTATCTGTTAATATTTATATAATCTCCAAAAACTAATTTTAAATTATTTTCTAAAAAATCTATTAAATCTTTTCTACTATCATTTACCAACGCAACTGATTTTTTCATTAACTTCTCCTTATATAATAGATAGCCTCTAATAAAATGCTTGTATAGGGCTATATAATTTTTATAATTTAAATTTATCAAATAAAAAAGAAAGTGTCTATCCATGACTTTATAAAAGTCACCTTAAGACACTTTCTTACTTATAATTAAATCTTGTCACCAAATCCCCCTAATTGTTGCTTAAAATTAAAACTGTATGTATATTTTTCATTTCTATTCGATTAAATTATAATATACACCTAAAAAATTTATTTTAATAAATTCTATTGATAAAATAATTTCATAAATATAGAATTGTATTAAAATAAATAATGTATGAAAATATATATGTATAAGTTTATTCTGCGTGAGTAGAATGGATTTGTCAAGATTAATTTAATAGTAATAGTATCTTTTATTAAAAATAATATAAATTTAAATATATAAATAAAACGTTTTATACAATATACTATAAAGGAGAACTTTGATGAAAGCAGAAAAAACAAGCATATACCCAATTATTAAAAATAATTTAAATCAAGTATCAATTGTTGAATATAAAAAAGGTCAGAGATTTGTAGCATCAGATAAAGATTTACAAGAAGTATTTTTCATAATAGAGGGAGTTGCTTTAGTAGAATGTACGACTAGAGGGGGAAATAAATTTCTTGTTGACATTGTACCTGAAAATGAATTTATAGGTAAAATCAGTTATATATATGAACATAATTTGAAATGCGATATATTTGCAAAGACCAATATAAAATTATTTCGATTTGAGAAACATATCTTTGAAGAATTTTATCTTAAACCAGATTTTATTGCACTATTTCATAGCAAATGCACAAGAAGAATATATGAGCTATATAAAACTAGAATGGTAAGAGAGTTATTTTCTTGCACAGAAGTTATTGCATATTGTATTTTTAAAAAACAAGAAAATAATGTCTGCAATATAAAAGCTATTCGCCATTTTAGTGAAATATATTCTATTAGTAGAAAAAGTAGGTATTATTCGCTATTAAAATTAACTGAGAAGGGGATAATAAAAAAAATAAGCAATACATATGAGATTTTAAATTATGATGAATTACATAGGTTGTCATTTGAAGTAAAAGAGTTTTTGGAAGATGAATAGAGGATATAGAAATAGTCTCATTGAAAATAAAAAATATCTTAATTGTTTTCAATGAGACTGTTTATAAATATTATATACTTATAAGGTATAGTATCGTTATTAGTCAATTTCCTTTACTATATTAATAGCCCACTTTTTAGATAAGGCTCTAGGAACACCAAATATAAATTTAACTACTTCTTCACTATAAGTGAGTAGAACAAGAATAAATATAGGAGCTCCTTTAAATGCAGCTATAAAAGTTAAAGGGATAGAAGCTAACCACATACATCCTAATTCTAAAAATAGAGCATATTTAGTGTCTCCACCACTTCTTAAAATACCAATTATGACTAATGTATTAAAGGATTTAAGAGCCATTAGTACTCCCATTATGAAGAATATCTTAGTTATATCAGAAGATAAACTATCAGAGACACTAAACATCTTTAATAATAATGGTATATTTAAAATTAAAATAATTCCAAGTATTAAGCCAGCTAAAAATACCAGTATAGAAAACTTTTTAGCATACTCAATAGCTCTTTTAATATGGTCAGCCCCAAGTTCATTTCCAAGCATAATAGATGCACCAGATGCAATACATACAGCTGTCATTATGAAAAAATTACCTGTGCTGGTTGCTATTTGACTTGCTGCTATGGCTGATGTACCTGCTCTTGCATATGCAACAGAATACAGAACAGTTCCAACTGCCCATACAGAGTCATTTACAAATATAGGAAAGCTTTTTGATGAAAAAGATTTTATAAAAATCTTATCAATAGCTTTTAAATTTTTCAAACCGAATTTTAATATATAGTCCTTTTTGTAAAAATAAACGTAAGTAATCATTAAAATTAGTTCACATATTCTAGCAATAACAGTTGCTAATGCTGCACCTTTTACACCCAATGCAGGAAGACCAAAATTACCAAATATAAATCCATAATTTAAAACAACATTTGTTACAAGAGCAAATGCGCTACAAATCATACCTAACTTAGGATTTCTAACACCTCTGGAACCAGTACTAAATACTGTACTTATAGCTATTAATGGATAGCTAAATACTGCAATACTAAAGTAATCTATACAAAGTTTTACAACTTCTGAATCATAAGAAAATATGTGTATAATTGGTTCTGGTGTTAGTAAAGCAGGAATAACAAATACAAAACTTAGGACAATGGCCAATACACAAGTAAGACCTGTAACTTTTCTTATATTACTGATATCTTTCTTTCCATAAAATTGTGAAATAAAAACTCCAGCTCCTCCTGTAATACCAGATAAGGACATATTAAAAAGAAAGAAAAACTGGTTTGCAACTCCAACTGAAGCTACAGATACCTCCCCCAAACTACTTATCATAACTGTATCTATTACATTTACAGAAGTAGAAATTAAGTTCTGTATGATAATAGGTATACATAAAGATAGAAGTATTTTATAAAATCTTTTATTTTCGTCTTTTAAAGAAAATAGTTCTTGCAAATAATCCTCTCCTTTTTACATAAATTCTTCCCACTCATCATATAGAGAGGCAAGGTTATTTTCTAAATTAATTTTTTCTTGGCTAACTTCTTTAGCCTTATCTGGATTAGAGTATACTTCTTCTTGACATAAAAGTATATCTAATTCTTCAATTTTAAGTTCTAACTTTTCAATTTCTTTTTCTATATTTTGTCTTTTTATTCTATTCTTTTTTTCTACTTCTCTTTGTTCTCTTTCTTTTCTTTTTTCATCTTTTATTTGAGTTCTAGTTTTTTCTTCTTTTTCTTCTATAAGACTCATCTCTTGGATTTGCCTTTTTTTATCAATATAATAATCATAATTTCCTAGGTACTCAGTAACTCCATTTTCATCTAAAACTAAAATCTTATCAACAACTGTATTTAGAAAATATCTATCATGTGATATTGTAAATATAGTCCCATCATAATTAGTTAATGCCTCTTCAAGAACTTCTTTAGAATCAATATCTAGGTGGTTAGTAGGCTCATCTAATAATAATAGATTTGCATTTGATAATATAAGTTTAAGTATGGCAACTCTAGCTCTTTCTCCACCACTTAATGTAGAAATCTTTTTAAAAACTTCTTCATCAACAAATAAAAATGCTCCTAACATATTTCTCAAGGTAGTTTGAGTAAGATGCGTATTATTTTCCCAAATCTCATCAATTATTGTGTTATCTAAATTAAGGGTTTTTTGTTCCTGATGGAAGTAAGAAACGTGTACATTAGTCCCAAATTTAATATTACCACTAAGAGGTTGTAATTCGTTAGTTATTATTTTAAATAATGTAGATTTACCAATACCATTTGCACCAATAAGAGCTACCTTTTCTCCTCTATATATATCTAAATCCAAATCTTTAAAAAGTATTCTTTCCCCATAACCCATGGATACATCTCTGATTTGAAGAACATCATTACCACTCTGAACAGAAGGAGTAAATTGTATACGAGCTTTTTTTCTATAAGCTTCTGGCTTATCTAGAACATCTACTTTATCCAATGCTTTTTCTTTACTTCTTGCACGTTTTAGATGTTTTTCTCTACCATAAGCTTTAAGTCTTTCTATTGATTCTTCCTGCTTTTTTATTTCTTTTTGCTGGTCTTCAAATTTTTTAAGTTCTAATTCTTTTTCTACTTTAGATAACTCAACAAATTTAGAGTAGTTACCATTATATACTTTAAGTCTTTTATTATGAACCTCAAAAATTCTATTTACAGATTGGTCTAGGAAATATCTATCATGAGATATTAACATAACAGTACCTTTATATTGTTTTAAAAATACTTCCAACCATTCTATAGCTTCAGAATCTAAGTGGTTAGTCGGTTCATCAAGTAACAATAAAGTTGGTTTTTTAAGAAGTAATTTTCCTAAAAGAACTCTAGTTTTTTCACCACCAGAAAGTATACTTATTGGTTTATCCATATCATTTTCACTAAATCCTAATCCTTTTAAAACACCTTTGGCTTCAGATTTATAACCATATCCATTTAAATCTGAAAATAATTCCAGTTTATGTGAATATTCGTCCATTATTTTTTCTAGAATTGGAGAGTCTGTTTTTGTACTTTCTTCTGAGATTTTAACCTCTAATTCTCTTAGATAAGATTCCATCTCTATCAAATTTTTAAAAACTTCTAACACTTCTTCTAAAATAGTATTATCCGAATAAAAATTGGTATTTTGTTCTAAATATCCGATTTCACAATCTTTAGAAGTGTAAATATCTCCACTATCATAACCATAAATTCCTGAAATTATTTTAAATAAAGTAGTTTTTCCAGTACCATTAACCCCGATTATACCAATTTTATCGCCTTCATTTACTGTAAAACTAATATTTTCTAATATAGAATCTATACCAAAACTTTTATTTAAGTTATTACATGACAAAACAATCATAAATTTCTACCTCCTTGAACTATCTAAAATTATAATGTTTTGATATAATATAATCAAGGTTATATGTATTAGTTTTGAAAAAGAAATATTTTATTGTGAATCAAACAAAAAAGAGGACACTTTTAGGAGGTGAAGATGTTGGGAAATAAAAATATATCAATGGCAGTTATAAGAAGGCTCCCAAAATATCATAGATATCTTGGAGACTTATTAGATAGGGATATACAAAGAATATCTTCTAAAGAATTGAGTGATATAATAGGTTTTACTGCTTCTCAAATAAGACAAGACCTAAACAACTTTGGTGGATTTGGACAACAAGGATATGGTTATAACGTGGAGGCTCTTCATACTGAGATAGGTAAAATTCTTGGATTGGATCGACCATACAACGCAGTTCTTGTAGGAGCAGGTAACTTAGGACAAGCCATAGCCAATTATGCAGGATTTAGAAAAGCTGGATTCGAGATAAAAGCTTTATTTGATGCAAATCCTAGAATGATAGGTTTAAAGATAAGAGAATTTGAAGTATTAGATTCAGATACTTTAGAAGACTTTATAAAAAATAATGATATAGATATTGCTGTATTATGTATACCTAAAAATGGAGCGCAGGAAGTTATTAATAGAGTTGTAAAAGCTGGAATAAAAGGGGTGTGGAATTTCGCGCCATTAGACTTAGAAGTTCCGAAAGGTGTTATAGTTGAAAATGTAAACCTAACAGAAAGCTTATTTACCTTATCATATTTAATGAAAGAAGGAAAGTAGACAACTTAAACATATTAATAATCAGTAGTTATGAGAAGTATTGAGAAAGTCAGACGATTTAATATTAAATCCTCTGGCTTTTTGAAGTATTAGGATAAAATAAAGATTTAAATAATTTATATAAATAATATTTAAGGAGAGTGATTTTAGTGGAGGAATTATGGTCAAAGGCTATTGAATTTCATGGGCATGAATGTCCAGGTTTGGCTATAGGATTTAAAGCAGCACTTGCAGCAAGAGAATACTTAGGATGTAAACAATCAGGAGATGAGGAAATTGTATGCATTTCTGAAAGTGATGCCTGTGGGGTAGATGGTATACAAGTAGTGCTAAGCTGTACAATGGGCAAAGGAAATTTACTACTTAGGCTGACTGGAAAATCGGTATATCATTTCTTTAATAGAGAAAATGGAAAATCTATAAGAATATATGTAAAAACTAAACCGTTTGACATGGACAGAGAAGCGTATAAAAAATACTTATTAGAAAGTGATTTTGAAGATATATTTGAGATTACAGATACAAAGCTAAAACTTCCTGAAAAAGCAAGAATATTTAAATCTCTTAAATGTGAAGTATGTGGTGAATTTGCACCTGAGCAGTATATAAGGATTCAAGAAAATAAAAAAGTATGCCTTGATTGCTTTGATAAATATGAAAGATTTTATGAAGAGGATTAAATTTATATTAAATTAAAAGTATCTAAATGTAGATTAATAGTATATGTAAGAAGAGAAATATATAGAATATAACAAATTATATAAATTATGATACTTGAATTATACATAATTAAAAAGAGACTGATTAATATTGATAAAATAAAATCAGTCTCTTTATGAATAACGAATTATTATTCTGGTTGAGGTGCATCTACAGGACAAGCTCCTGCACAAGAACCACAGTCTATACAAGAACCAGCATCTATAACATATGCGTCGTCTCCAGCTGATATACAGCTAACAGGGCATTCAGCCTCACAAGCACCACAGCTTATACAAGCGTCAGTAATTTTATATGCCATTTTGAAATCCTCCCTTTTATATGTATTGTAATTCAATAACATTATAACAAATATTATTGAATATAACAATTAAATTAATTCTACAACAAAAACTTTATTGTGATATTCTTGTTTGAAAGTTTTACAATAAAGTTTAATCTGCTTATATTTTTATTTATCTTAAAGGGGCTTATTTTAAAAATAAAATTAAAGTTAAAGAATAGGGTATCGATTCTATTTAAAAATGTTATACTCTAAAAAAGTATATTTTATCTTAAAAACTATTAATACAAAGGGGGTTTAATATGAAAAATAAATTAGTTTACATATGTATTATGAGTATAGTGTTATTTGTAGTAGGATGTTCTAATAATCCAAATAAGGAAAGCAATATTAAAAAGGATTCTAAAAATAGCCAAAGTAAGGTTGAAGAAAAAAAAGAGCCTGTAAAAAAAGACATAACTATAAGTTTTGCTGGTGATGTAACTATGGGAAACTATAAAGGGTCATCTTATTATGGTAGTTTTGACCATGAATTTAAAAGACAAGTAGAAGATTATGATTATTTTCTTAAAAATGTAAAACCTATATTTGAAAAAGATGATTTAACAGTAGTTAATTTGGAAGGACCACTTACTACTGCATCAAATGCAAAAGAAAAGAAATTTGCATTTAAAGGGACTCCAGGGTATGTAAATATTTTGAAATCTGGAAGTGTAGAGGCAGTAAGTATCGCAAATAACCATTCAGAAGATTATTTTGAAGAAGGAATGAAAGATACACAGTTTATATTAGATGAAAATAAAATAAACTATTTTGGTCTGGGTAAAGATGCTGTTATAGATGTTAAAGGAATTAAGGTAGGCTTATTAGGATATAATGGATTATCAACTGAATATAATGAAAAGAATTTAAAACAAATGGAAGATGATATTAAGGCACTAAAGAAAAAATCAGATGTTGTTGTGGTGTATTTTCACTGGGGTATAGAATTAGATTATTATCCAGATAAAAAACAAAAAGATTTTGCTCATTATGTAATAGATAAGGGAGCTGATTTAGTTATGGGTTCTCATCCACATGTCATTCAAGGTATAGAAAAATATAAAGATAAGTACATAGCTTATAGTTTAGGAAATTTTTGTTTTGGAGGAAATAAGAATCCTTCTGATACAGATAGCTATATATATCAACAGACTTTTTCTTTTTCAGATGACAAATTAACTTCAATTAAAGAGCCAAATATAATACCAACATCAATAACATCTAGTAGTTCTAGAAACAATTATCAACCAAAAGTGCTGGATGGAAGTGAGAAAGATAGAGTTTTAAATAAACTAGAAAAAATAAGTAAAGATTTGAATAAATAAAATGTAAAAAAAAATAAATATATATATTTATTTTAATAATTTATATTTTGTTTAGGATATGGTAAAACGTGGTATTAAATAAGTAGATTTTAATAGTTAAATTATAATCAATTATAATAAAGCTATCTAATCTACTTTTTTAATATAAAAATATAAGGGGGAATTTGTAATGGCTTGTAACACTTGTAAAATGTGCGAAAGCGCAGACAAGAAATTAGAAAGTTTTGTAGCTTCAAAGGATGTTGAAACAGCATTTCATAGAACAGAAGATCAAAAAGTTAAATGTGGTTTTGGACTTCAGGGGGTTTGTTGTAGACTCTGTTCAAATGGACCATGTAGAGTAACTCCTAAATCTCCAAGAGGTATATGTGGAGCAGATGCAGACACTATAGTAGCAAGAAACTTTTTAAGAGCTGTAGCATCAGGAGCAGCTTGTTATTTACATGTGGTAGAAAATACAGCTAAGAATTTAAAGAATGTTGGAATAACTAAAGGTGTTATTAAAGGAGAAAAAACATTAAATCAATTAGCAGAGATGTTTGGAATTGAAAGTGATGAAAAATATGATAAATGTATAAAAGTTGCTGATAAAGTTATTAATGATTTATATAAATCAAGAGATGACAAAATGGAATTGGTAGAAAAAATAGCTTATGCACCTAGAGTGAAGAAATGGAAAGAGTTAGGTATAATGCCTGGTGGTGCAAAGTCAGAAGTTTTTGATGCAATAGTAAAATCATCAACAAATTTAAATAGTGATCCAGTAGATATGTTAGTTAACTGTTTAAATCTAGGTATATCAACAGGATTATATGGTCTTACACTAACTAATCTTTTAAATGATGTTATGTTAGGGGAACCAGTTATAAGAATGGCTCCTGTAGGATTTAATGTAATAGACCCAGACTACATAAATATAATGATAACAGGTCATCAACATTCAACATTTGCAAATTTCCAAGATAGATTAAAAGATGAAGATGTTATAAAATTAGCTCAAGCTGCTGGAGCAAAAGGCTTTAAGTTAGTAGGATGTACTTGCGTTGGTCAAGATTTACAATTAAGAGGAGAACATTATCAAGAAGTATTTGCTGGACATGCAGGTAACAATTTTACAAGTGAAGCAGTTTTATCAACTGGAGCAATAGATATAGTTCTTTCAGAGTTTAACTGTACTATACCAGGTCTTGAGCCAATAGCAGATAAATATAAAGTTAAAATGGTTTGCTTAGATGATGTTGCCAAAAAAGCAAATGCAGAATATATAGGATTAGACAGAAGTAAATTAGATGAACTTAGTAATACATTGATAGAAAAAGCATTAGAATCTTATAAGGAGAGAAGAGGAAGTGTTGAAATAGATATACCAAAAGACCATGGATTCGAGCAATCTTTAACTGGTGTAAGTGAAAAGAACTTAAAAGCGTTTTTAGGAGATTCATGGAAACCTCTTATTAATTTAATTGCAGAAGGAAAAATTAAAGGTGTTGCAGCTGTTGTAGGATGTTCAAATATGACAGCAGGAGGACATGATGTAAATACTGTTGAGCTTACTAAAGAATTGATTAAAAAAGATATCATAGTTCTTTCTGCAGGATGTTCTACTGGAGGCTTAGAAAATGTTGGTCTTATGTCACCTGGAGCAGAAGAATTAGCAGGAGAAAACTTAAAAGAAGTATGTAAGACTCTAGGGATACCACCAGTATTAAACTTTGGTCCATGTCTAGCTATAGGAAGACTAGAAATAGTAGCAACTGAATTAGCAGCTGAGCTTGGAATAGACTTACCACAATTACCATTGGTACTTTCAGCGCCACAATGGTTGGAAGAACAAGCATTAGCTGATGGAGCTTTTGGTCTTGCTCTTGGTTTACCTCTTCATTTAGCTTTACCTCCATTTATAACAGGAGGAAAATTAGTAACAGAAGTATTAACAGAAAAATTAAAAGACTTAACAGGAGGACATGTTATAGTGAATCCAGACCCTAAATCTTCAGCTAATCAATTAGAAGAAATAATAATAGACAGAAGAAAAAATTTAGGGTTAAAGGATGTGGAATGTAATGCATAGAATTTTTATAAATAAAGATTTATGTACAGGATGCAAGAGTTGTGTATTAGCATGTATGCTAAAACACAATAAAGACTATGATATGTATACTCTTGATTTAGAAAATATAGATAATGATAGTAGAGGACATATAGAGTTAGATAGCAAGCATAATAATCCAGTTCCAATTCTTTGTAGACACTGTGATGAACCTGAATGTGTATTAGCATGTATGAGTGGTGCAATGCATAAAGATAGTGAAAGTGGAATCGTTTCGTATGATGAAGAAAAATGTGGTTCATGTTATATGTGTGTAATGTCTTGTCCATATGGATTATTAAAGCCAGATGACAGAAGCAAGCAAAACATACTTAAATGTGATTTATGTAAAGATGAGGAATATCCTAGATGTGTAGCTAATTGCCCAAGTGGAGCAATTGAATTACAGAAGGAGGAAAACGATGAATTATGTAGTATTAGGAGCTAGTGCTGCTGGTATCAATGCAGTAAAAACATTAAGAGAATTAGATAAAGATTCAAATATAGTAGTAATTTCTAAAGATGAAAATATATACTCAAGATGTATGTTACATCATGTTATATCTGAACACAGAACTTTAAAACAAATAAATTTTGTTGATGAAGATTTTATGGAGAAAAATAATGTAAATTGGATTTCAGGTGAAACTGTTAAAGGTATAGATATAAATAAAAAGGTAGTTCAGACAGAAGATATTACTGTAAATTATGATAAGCTTTTAATAGCTACAGGTGCGTCTTCTGCTATTCCTCCAATAAAAAATTTAAGAGATGGAAATTTTGTATATTCTGTGAGAAACATAGATGATATTTATAAAATAAAAGAAAAAGCAGTAAACTCTAAAAATGTAGTTATAATAGGTGCTGGGCTAGTTGGTATAGATGCATTAGTTGGATTATTTAAATATGAGCAGTTAAATATTTCTGTAGCATTTATGGAAAAATACATTTTAGATAGACAATTAGATGAATATACAGCTTCAGTATATGAAAACAAGTTTAAAGAAAAGGGTGTGAAATTTTACCCAAGTGCATCAATCCAAGAAATTGTCTTGGATGATAATAAAAATGTTAAAGGTGTTGCATTTTCAAATGGAGAGATTCTTGATGCTGATATGGTAATTGTGGCTACAGGAGTTAAACCAAATGCTGATTTTCTAGATGGAACAGGAATAGAATATGATAGAGGTATAGTAATAGATGATATGTGCCAAACAACACAAAAAGATATATATGCAGCTGGTGATGTTGTTGGTAAAAATGCTATTTGGCCTTTAGCAGTAAAGCAAGGAATTGTAGCTGCGTACAATATGGTTGGAAAAGATAAAAAGATAGAAGATGAATTTGCTTTTAAAAATAGCATGAATTTCATGGATATACCAACCATCTCTATAGGTATGAATACACCAGTAGATAATAGCTATAAAGTATTAACTAGAGATGGGATTAATGATTATAAAAAATTCGTTTTTAAGGACAATATAATTTATGGAGCTGTTGTACAAGGCGATATTTCATATGTTGGTGTATTAACGTATTTGATAAAAAACAAAGTTGAAATATATGATTTAGAAAATAGGATATTTGATGTATGTTATGCAGACTTTTTTAATATAAAAGAAAATGGAGAGTTTTGCTATAGTGTATAAAGATATATGTAGAGCAATGCTTACAATATAATAAATTAATCAATAGAGCTATTCTAGAATGAGTAATCTTGTTTAGAAATAGCTCTATTTTTATAACTAAGTTTAGATTATGTTATAGTTTGTAAAGATATTATTTTGAACAAGTATACATATATTCTCTAGTAAGAGGTAAATCGTTTTTTATACCTTTGGTGAAAAGTATCTGATGTATGTCTATAATACCAGTGTTGAAAGCAGCAGCACAAGAACAAAGGTATAAGTCCCACATTCTTATAAACTTATCATCAAACATCTCTTTAATCTTTGGAAGATTTTCATAGAAATTTCTTTGCCAGTATAATAAGGTTTTTACATAATGTAATCTTAAATTTTCTACATCTATAGTATGATATTTGTAATCACTACAGATATGTATCATTTCTCTTAGACTAGGAATAACCCCTCCTGGGAAAATGTATTTTTTTATCCAAGGGTCTCCATAAGACTCTTTAAGACCACTTATATAGTGAAGTAAAAATAATCCACCATCCTTTAGAACAGCATTTACATTTTTAATAAAAAGCTCATAATTTTCTCTACCAACATGTTCAAGCATACCAACACTTACAACTCTATCAAACATAAGGTCTGAGTTTTTAAGCTCTCTATAGTCCATAAGCTTTACTTCAAGATAATCTTGAAGATTTTCTTCCTGAATTCTTTTATTAAATTCTTTATATTGTTCTTCACTAAGTGTAATTCCAACACCATGAATCTTATATTTCTTTGCTGCTTCTATTAGTAAGAATCCCCAACCACAACCAATATCAAGAAGACTCATACCTTCTTTTAAATTTAGTTTAGTTAATATGTGGTGAACTTTATTGACTTGAGCCTCATAAAGAGTATCATTATCATTTCTAAAATATGCACAAGAATAACTAAGTGTATTGTCTAACCATAAACTATAAAAATCATTACCAATATCGTAGTGAGCATGTATTTCTTTCTTTTGATGTCTCATTGAATTTGATGAGTGTAATAGATGTTTTACAGCTGAATTATCAATATTGAATTTGTCTATTTGTCTTAAAAGTAGATTTAAAGTTAAGAATAAATCTCCTTCAATTTCAATATCTCTATTTATGTAGGCTTCTCCAAGTGCTAAAGATGTACTTTTTAGTAGTTCAGATTTGCTAATATCATTATTTACAATAACTTTAAACTGAGGAGAGCCATCTCCAATTAGAAATTCTTCTCCATCTTTAAGCCTAACTAGAAATGGTGTTTCGCCAAATCTTTCTAAATAGTCTCTTAAAAAATTTTTTGTAATATTCATATTACCAGCTCCTTCTAATGTAAATCCAGTAAGTTTTTCTTGCTTTAAAATATATTATATTCCTTTTTTTAAAAAAGTAAAATTTTTTCAATAAATTTTTTGTTTGAAGGAAATCTGTCTTTTGTAAGAGAATTTCATATTGTGGTATATTTTTTGCTTATAAAATTTCGTATTGGATATAATATTCAACTGTTAATGATATAATAATTTTAATCAATAAAGTGTAATAAAATTTTGAGTAAATAGCTTAAAGCTATTTTATGAAGGAGATGTAAAATGGAAGTATATGCCTTGGTTGGGTCAAGTGGTACAGGAAAGAGTTTTAAGGCTTTAGAGTTTGCATATGAAAATGATATAGATTATATAATTGATGATGGAATTTTAATATATAAAAACAAGGTTTTAGCTGGAATATCAGCAAAACAAGCAAATACTACTATAGAAGCAGTTAAAAGAGCTATTTTTTATAATTTGGAGCATAGGAAAGAAGTTAGAGATACAATTAAAAATGAAAATATAAGCAAGATTCTTATTATTGGTACATCAAAAAAAATGGTTAATCAGATTGTAGATAGATTGTCAATTGAAGGAATCGATAAGTTTATAAATATTCAAGATATAAGCACTAAATATGAAATAGAAATAGCAAAACAATCTAGAAAAGAAGGAAATCATGTAATTCCTGTTCCAGCAGTTGAAATAAAAAGTATGGCAAGTGGTCTTAGTATAAATCCATTAAAGAGGCTTTTTAGAAAAGGAAATAATAGAAGTATGGTAGTTTTAGAAAAAACAATAATAAGACCAACCTTTAGCTATATTGGAAAATTTTATATCAATGAAGATGTAATTAAACAGATTATTGAATATGAAGTATACAACTTTGAAAGCATTGATAGAATAAATAAAATCAATATAGAGAATTGCAATAATTTTATGAATATTTTTGTAAGTATAAATATCAATGATTTAGAATTTATAAAAAAAATTGAAGGTATGCAACAGATAATAAAAAAGTCTATTGAGAAAATGACTTTAGTTAATGTACAAAAAATAGATATTAACATTCATAAAATTAAAAAAATAAACTTCCTCCCATGTTAAAAAATAAACTGAAAAAATGATATACTAATTTGCAATAAAGTGTGCTATAATTAAACTGTAAATTTAGGAAATGGTTTTTCTAAATGGAGTATACATAATTATAACGTATTTATAAGGGGGCTTTCAAATGTCAGGAAAAGATGTAAATGTCTTCGAGATGGCGCAATCTCAAGTAAAAAATGCATGTGATAAATTAGGTATGGAACCAGCAGTTTATGAATTATTAAAAGAACCTATGAGAGTTATAGAAGTTTCAATTCCAGTTAAAATGGATGATGGATCTATAAAAACTTTTAAAGGATTTAGATCACAACATAATGATGCAGTAGGGCCAACAAAAGGTGGAATAAGATTCCATCAAAATGTTTCAAGAGACGAAGTAAAAGCTTTATCTATATGGATGACTTTCAAGTGTTCTGTAACAGGTATACCATATGGTGGAGGTAAAGGTGGAATAATAGTAGATCCATCAACTTTATCTCAAGGTGAATTAGAAAGATTAAGTAGAGGATACATAGATGGAATATATAAATTAATAGGTGAGAAAGTTGACGTTCCTGCACCAGATGTAAACACTAATGGACAAATAATGTCTTGGATGGTTGATGAGTACAATAAATTAACTGGACAAAGTGCTATAGGTGTTTTAACTGGTAAGCCAGTTGAATTTGGTGGTTCTTTAGGAAGAACAGCTGCTACTGGATTTGGTGTTGCTGTTACTGCAAGAGAAGCTGCTGCTAAATTAGGAATAGATATGAAAAAAGCTAAATTAGCTATCCAAGGTATAGGAAACGTTGGTTCTTACACAGTTCTTAACTGTGAAAAACTTGGTGGAACTGTTGTAGCTATGGCTGAATGGTGTAAATCAGAAGGTTCTTATGCTATATACAATGAAAATGGATTAGATGGTCAAGCTATGTTAGATCATATAAAAGAGCATGGTAACTTATTAAACTTCCCAGGAGCTAAGAGAATATCTTTAGAAGAGTTCTGGGCTTCAGATGTTGATATAGTAATACCAGCTGCATTAGAAAACTCTATAACTAAAGAAGTTGCTGAATCTATAAAAGCTAAATTAGTTTGTGAAGCTGCTAATGGTCCAACTACTCCAGAAGCTGATGAAGTATTTGCTGAAAGAGGAATAGTTCTTACTCCAGACATATTAACTAATGCTGGTGGAGTTACAGTTTCTTACTTCGAGTGGGTACAAAACTTATACGGATACTACTGGTCAGAAGAAGAAGTAGAGCAAAAAGAAGAAGTAGCTATGGTTAAAGCATTTGAATCTATTTGGAAAATCAAAGAAGAGTACAATGTTACAATGAGAGAAGCTGCTTACATGCATTCAATTAAGAAAGTTGCTGAAGCTATGAAGTTAAGAGGATGGTACTAAGATTTACTCTTAATAAATAATAGGATATAATTATTTAAGATATAAAGGGGCTGTACATAGTACAGCCCTTAAATTATGTGGCTCAGATAATGGGGGCCATTTTTTATTTTAATTTATAAATTATGTAACTCAAAATTCGAAATACTATAAGTAAGATAAGTGAGAATTGATGGTTGATTTAATTTTAAATGGACTTTTTAGAACTCTTATAGTAAGTAGCTTATGTATTTTTTTATATTAACTTTTAAGAAAAGTATTTTTGTTCTATTATAACTTCGACTTTATATATTTATAACTGTCAAATTTATAGATAATTAAATTAATTAATGATGTTTAATGCACAGTAATCATTACTAAGCTATAATTAAATATAAGGATGTCTCAATAAATTATACTTTAAAATAACTATAAGATAATAAAACATAGTTATTTATTAAAGAAATTATATATTTTAATTAATAAATATGATATGAAAGTATTAAGAGATAACTAAAATTAACTATAAAACACTATTAAATAAGATAGGGGAAAAATATATGTCTAACTTTATTCTAAATGGGATTTTTAGAACTGTTATAGTGAGTAGTTTAAGTATCCTTCTGATATTAATATTCAAGAAAAATGTATTTAAAAGATTTAGTAAAAAATTTAACTATTATATATGGATGATAGTTGTTATTAAATTATTTTTACCATTTACATATTATACTTTTACAATAAATATCTTGAGAAGTAAAAAAAATATTAATATCAACAACATAAATTTAGAGGGATTTAATAATATCTCAACTATGATTAGTAGTATTTTACTATACTTTTGGATTGTATCTGTAATGATATATTTAATTTATACTACATTTAAATATATAAAACTTAAAAACTTAATAGGCGATTTATCTTATGAAGTTGATGACGAAGAGATAGTAAATCTTTATAAAAGCGTATTAAACGAATTTGATATAGAAAAAGATATAAAGCTCAAGTACTCATATGAAGTTGAAACACCAGCATTTTTTAATTCATGTGTGCTTTTACCACCACATGATTATAAGCTAAAAGAACTAGATTGGATTTTTAGGCATGAACTTATGCATTTTAAGAGTAGAGACCTTTATTTAAAATATGTAATTTTATTTTTAAAAATAGTATATTGGTTTAATCCATTTGTATATATAATGGATAAACATATAGATTTAGATTGTGAACTTTATTGTGATGAAAGAGTTTTAAAAAATAGAAACTCAGAGGAAAAAAAAGACTATGCTTTGACGATTATAAATGCAATGAGAAAAGGATCAAATACTTCAAATAAATTTATAGCTGGTCTACATAAGCAATCTGATATTAAAAAGAGAGTAAAGAATATGTTTAATGAAAAATATAAGAATGGTGTATTGATGGCATTAACTCTGTGTTTATTATCTTCTATTACTTTTTTGAAAGTTAATGCAACTAGTGTTATTAATTTTAATGTATTACCTAAAGACTTGGAAGACGCACACATTATTGGTAGTACAACTGTTACGACGATAGAATTTACATATGCAGATGCTCCTAAAAGTGTAAGAGAAAGATATAAAAAAAGTTGTGAAGAACTAGGAGTGATTCCTAAGGACTCTGACTCAATAGGTGTTTTCGTAAATTATTATGACAGTTTATCAAAAAAATTAAGAAAGTAATATTTTAATAGATTGTAATTTATAATAATTATAAAGTTTTAAACAGTTATTTATTAAGAAAAAATATATTTTTATAAATGTATATATTTAATATAATAAAAATAGAAAGTATATATTTAGAAAGAACTTAAGCAAATGAAACAAATTATTGTTTATAAGAGTTGAAAAATTTAAAACAATCATATTCAGATGTAAAATAAGATGGGGGATAATGCATGTCAAATTTCATTTTAAATGGGATTTTTAGAACTGTTATAGTAAGCAGTTTAAGCATACTTTTGATATTGATTTTTAAGAAAAATTTATTTAAAAGATTTAGCAAAAAATTTAATTACTATATATGGATGATAGTTGTTATTAAATTATTTTTACCATTTACATATTATACTTTTACAATAAACATATTGAGGAGCAAAAAGGATATTAATATTAATAATCTAAATTTAGAGGGATTTAATAGTGTATCAAATATGATTAGTGGTATTTTGCTGTACACTTGGACTGTTTCAGTAGTGATATATTTAATTTATACTATATTTAAATATACAAAACTTAAAAATTTAATAAATGATTTATCTTATGAAGTTAAAGATGAAGAGATAATAAATCTTTATAAAAATATATTAAAAGAATTTGATATAGAAAAAGATATAAAACTCAAATATTCATATGAAGTTGAAACACCAGCATTTTTTAATTCATGTGTGCTTTTACCACCACATGATTATAAGTTAGAAGAACTAGACTGGATTTTTAGGCATGAACTTATGCATTTTAAGAGTAGAGATCTTTATTTAAAATATATAATTTTGTTTTTAAAAATAGTATATTGGTTTAATCCATTTGTATATATAATGGATAAACATATAGATTTAGATTGTGAACTTTATTGTGATGAAAGAGTTTTAAAAAATCGTAGCTCAGAGGAAAAGAAAGATTATGCATTAACAATTTTAAATGCAATGAGAAAGGGCTCAAATACTTCAAATAAATTTATAGCTGGTCTACACAAGCAATCTGACATTAAAAAAAGAGTGAAGAATATGTTTAATGAGAAGTATAAGAATGGTATATTAATGGCATTAACTCTGTGTTTATTATCTTCTATTACTTTTCTAAAAGTTAATTCAACTAGTATTATTAATTTTAATGTATTACCTAAGGATATGGAAGATGCACAAGTTATTAAGAGTAGACTTTTTACAACTATAGAGTTTACATATGAAGATGCTCCTAGAAGTGTAAGAGAAAGACATAAAAGAAATTGTGAAGAACTGGGGGTGATTCCAAAAGACTCTGACCCAATAGGTGTTGGTGTAAGATATTATGATAGTCTATCAAAAGATTAGGAAAATAAGTCAGATTTTAATTCTTAAAATTTCGATGTTGTGAAAGAGGTTCTTGCAAAATTTTATGACAGATTCTCACAGAATTAATTTAAGATAACTATTATATAAAAGTTACTACTGTAGAAGTAGATTTTTATTTACATAAAGTTAAAAAAATCACAAAATGACCAACTTTGTAGTTATTCCCTCAAAAAATATATGCCACATAGAAACGCATAAAAAAACACATAAAACAATATTTATGCGTACTTTAGCCTCTAAGGGTACAAAATTCTTTACTTTTACAGACTCGTATTATATAATTAAGTAAATAATGTATATTTAGGTGACATATTGGATAAACTAATTGATTTATTTTATTAATATAATGATACTATAAAAGTTATATAAAGTGGTTTACAAAAAAGTTACAGATAGAGCTTTTATTAATGTATTGTGTATTAATATTTTATCCTTAGGTACACTTCACCTACAAAATAGAATCATAAGATAATTATGGGAAAATTTTAGGAGGTTTATCGTGAAGAAAAAGATATTAATACCAGTATTTGCATCAGTTATGGCATTATCAGTAAGTTCAATTGTAAATGCGGATGAAGTAAATGATTCATCTCAGAATAAGGATGATAAAACAAATACTGAATTAAATTTAGGCGAATATAAAGAAGTAAAATATAAAGTTGCAAAGATAAAAGATGGAGTAGCTATAAAGATAAGAGAAGAAGGTCAAGTTCAAAACATAGCTTATTCTGGAGATGAATTTACTGTTCTAGGAATTCAAGGAGAATGGGTTAAGGTTAAAGTTGAAGATGGAGAAGGTTGGTTAGCTACTAGATATGTAGATATATCTGAAGGTGTAGGATATACTAACGCTGATAAAGTAAATTTAAGAAAAGATAAGAGTGAAAGTTCAGAAGTAATCGAAGAGCTAGAAAAAGGAAGCTCTTTATTGGTGTTGGAAGAAAGTGGAGAATGGTTGAAAGTTAAAGATGGAGGAACTGAAGGGTATGTAAAAGCATCTTATATATCAGATAAAGCTCCAGTAATAGAAGAACCAGAAGTAAATCCAAGTGTTAATCAAAATGGAAATTCTACAAATAACAATCAACAAAATAATGCAAATGACACTCAACAAAACAATAATTCAAATGTGCCAACAGCTAACTCTAATGCAGTTCAAGCTGTACTTAACTTGGCTTATTCTAAGCAAGGTTGCCCATATGTTTGGGGAGCAGAAGGACCAAACACTTTTGACTGTTCTGGATTTACACAATATGTATATAGAAATGCAGTAGGAAAGAAAATACCAAGAACATCTAAAGCACAATCTAATTATGGACAAACTGTAAGTAAAGCAAATTTACAGCCAGGAGACTTAGTATTCTTCACAACTAATGGTTCTGGTTCTGTTAGCCATGTTGGTATATATGTAGGTGGAGGTAATATGATACATTCTCCATCAACAGGAAAAACAGTTCGTGTGACTAGTATAAATTCAGCATACTATACAGCAAGATTTGTTACAGCAAAAAGAATATTATAATCAACTTGTAATATGACAAATTGATAAATACATAAATATAAACGCTCTATACTATATTTAATTTAATCAGGTAACAAAAAATGATTATATTTTAAATGTAATATAGAGCGTTTTTGTATTGGTTTACATTTGACCAATATTAAGACTGATATTACTATTAAATAGTAGTCTTTCCATATAATGATTATTTGTGCAATCCCTTGACAGGATAAGGCAAAGGTGGTAAGCTACTAACAGTACAAAAATACTTTTAATTTTAGTTCAGAGAGGCTAAAAAAGGAGGACGAAAGATGTTAAAATCAAGAAATTTAATCCAACCAGAAGACTTTTCAATAGAAGAAATAGATGAAATATTAGAATTAGCTCAAAAAATAATTGACAATCCGTCAAAATATTCTCGTATATGTGAAGGCAAACTATTAGCTACATTATTTTATGAACCATCAACAAGAACAAGATTAAGCTTTGAATCTGCAATGAACAGACTTGGAGGTCGTGTTGTAGGTTTTTCAGAGCCTAGTTCATCATCTGCATCAAAAGGTGAAACTTTAGGTGATACGATGAGAATAGTATCTGGTTATGTTGATATAATAGCTATGAGACATCCTCAATCAGGTGCAGCTTCAGAGGCTGCTAGATTTACGGAAGTGCCATTTATAAATGCAGGAGATGGCGGAAATCAACATCCAACCCAAACACTTACAGATTTACTTACTATAAAATCATTAAAAGGAACTTTAGAAAACCATACAATAGGATTATGTGGTGATTTAAAATATGGAAGAACTGTGCATTCTTTGGTTAAGGCTATGGCCAGATATAAAAATACAAAGTTTGTATTTATAGCGCCTGAAGAATTGAAAATGCCAGACTATATAAAAGAAGCTATAAAAGGACATGCATATTATGAGACTAATAATCTAGATGATGTTATAGGAAGTTTGGATGTTTTATATATGACTAGAGTTCAACAAGAAAGATTTGAAGATAAATCAGAATATGAAAGACTTAAAAACTATTATATTTTAAATAAATCTAAATTAGAAAAAGCATCTAAAGACATGTTAGTAATGCATCCATTACCAAGGGTAAATGAAATAGATATAGATGTAGATGATGATGATAGAGCTGTATATTTTAAACAAGCTAAATATGGAATGTATGTTAGAATGGCTTTAATAATAAAGCTTTTAGGTATAAATGAAGATTAATAACTCTCATATAATAGTAAAATAAAGGAGATTTTGGGATGTATAAAATTCTGGAGAATATATACATAGGCGAAGATATGTATAGAATGAAAGTAAAAGGTAATTTTGAAGGTAAGATGGGACAGTTTTATATGCTAAGAGCATGGGATACTTATCCAGTACTTTCAAGACCTATAAGTATACATGATATAGATGAAGAAGGAATAACTTTTCTTTATAAAGTAGTAGGAGAAGGAACTCAAATTTTAAGTAACCTAAAAGTAAATGATACTATAAAGTTAGAAGGACCTTATGGTAATGGATATACTAAGGTTGATGGAAAAGTAGCTTTAGTAGGAGGCGGAATCGGTGTGGCCCCACTATACTTAGTTGCTAAAAATATAAAAAACTGTGACGCATATCTTGGATTTAGAGAAGATGTTATATTAGAAGATGAGTATAAGCAAGTGTGTAACGAAGTCCATACAACAGTAGGTAATACTTTTGTAACAGATATAATTGATGTGGAGAAATATGATTACATATTAACATGTGGTCCAACTCCAATGATGGAAAAATTAGTTAAGATGGTAGAAGGTACTAAAACAAGAATTATGGTATCTCTTGAAAACCATATGGCATGTGGAATCGGTGCTTGTTTAGTATGTACATGCAAAACTAATGAAGGAAATAAAAAGACTTGTAAAGATGGTCCAGTGTTCTGGGGAGAGGACGTGATTTTTAATGGCTAATTTAAGTGTAAAATTTGGAAATATAGAATTTAAAAATCCAGTAATAATGGCGTCTGGAACTTTTGGATTTGGAAGAGAATATAATGACATTTATGATATACAAAAACTTGGTGGTATAAGCAGTAAAGGACTAACTTTAAATAAAAAGCCTGGAAACAATGGTATGAGAGTTCATGAAACACCATCTGGCATGATGAATAGTGTTGGACTTGAAAATCCTGGAGTTCAAGGATTTATAGATAATGAATTACCTTTCTTTAGTGAATTAGACTTAGTTAGAATAGCTAATGTTGGAGGTGGAACATTAGAAGACTATTTATTAGGTGTTCAAATGTTAAATGACAAACCTATAGATATTATTGAATTGAATATATCTTGCCCAAATGTTAAAGCTGGGGGGATGGCTTTTGGTATAAAAAATGAAGTAGCAAGAGAAGTTGTTCGTGAGGTAAGAAACATAACGAAACTACCTTTAGTAATAAAACTATCACCCAATGCAGAAGATATTGTAGGAATGGCAAAAGTTTGTGAAGAAGAGGGCGCTGATGGAGTATCTCTAGTGAATACTTTTAAGGCGATGGCAATTGATATAAAAAATAGAAGACCAGTATTTGAGAATGTATATGCAGGATTATCTGGACCAGCTATAAAACCTATAGCTCTAAGAATGGTACATGAAGTGTGTAAAAATGTAAATATACCTGTAATGGGAATGGGTGGGATAACTAAGGCTACAGATGCTATAGAATTTATAATGGCAGGAGCTACTTGTATTCAAGTTGGAACTGCAAACTTTATGAATCCTAAAATCGGTCTTGAAATAATAGATGGAATTAATGACTTTATGGAAAAAGAAGGAATAAAGAGTTTGAAAGAAATCAAAGGAATTATATAATGTAGTATAAATAGTACTTAAAAAATAAAAGATATAGATTAAATAAACAATAATTTTATAACATTAATATGGAGGAAAAATAATATGAGTAAAGTAGATGTAGTAGATATATTAAAGAAGAGTGATGCATTATTAGAAGGACATTTTTTATTATCTTCAGGAAAGCACAGTAATAGATATGTACAATGTGCAAAGGTATTAAGATTTCCAGAGTATGCTGCTGAAGTACTAAGTACAGTTGTTGAACAAATAAAAGACTTAGATATAGACTTAGTAGTAGGGCCAGCAATGGGAGGAGTAATAGTTTCTTATGAGTTAGGAAGACAGTTAGGAAAAGAAGCTGTATTTACTGAGAGAAAAGACAATACAATGGAGTTAAGAAGAGGATTTGAAGTTAAAAAAGGTGCAAAGATAATAATTGCTGAAGATGTTGTAACTACTGGTAAATCAACTATAGAAACAAAAAGAGTATTGGAAGCATTAGGTGGAGAAGTTATAGGTGTTGCATGTATAGCAGATAGAACTAATCATGATATAGGTATGCCTATATATAGTGCTATAAAGCTTGATATACAAGTTTATGAATCTGATGAATGTCCTTTATGCAAAGAAGGAAAATTACCAGTTGTTAAACCTGGAAGTAGAGAATTTAAAGAATTAGGGATGTAATAACTCAATTAAGTTTAGTGGTATTTAAAGAGTGTAAATTTTTTAGAGTAAAACTAATATTATATAATATAAATCAAAGATAAAAACAGTTAGCCTTGCAACTAAGGCTAACTGTTTTTTTGTTAAAAATATATTTACAAAAAAAGAGATAATAGCAGTACAATATAAGTATAATATAAAAAAATTATTATATATTGAGGAGGGGTAAGTATGAAAAATCAATTGAATGAAACTCAGAAAAAGGTTGTATTTTTTGGAGTAGGGGCTGTAGGAGCTACTTTCGCAGAACAATTTTTAAATTCTAAATATGATTTTAAAATTCTTTGTGATGAGAAAAGAAAGAAAAGATATTTAGAAGATGGATTCATAATAAATGAGAAAAGGTATGATTTTGATTATGTAACTAGGGATGAGTATAAACAAGAGGCTGATTTTATAATTATAGGCTTGAAATATAATAATTTAAGGGAAAATATAAGAGAATTAGACGGATTAGTTGGAAAAAATACAGTAATAATGTCTTTATTAAATGGAGTTGATAGTGAAGATATAATAGGCGAAAGATTTGGAATTGAAAAAATGGTATATTCATATGTCACTAATATAGATGCTAAGAAAATTAATAATAATATTATACATACTACTAATGGAATAATTGTATTTGGGAACAAAGATAATAGTGAAGATAGAAAAACTAATATAATAACAGAAGTCTTTAATAGTGTAAATATAGAATATGTTTTATCAAAAGATATTCAAAGAGATATGTGGTGGAAATACATGGTTAATATTGGTGTAAATCAAACCTCAGCTATACTTGGCGCATCTTATGGGGTATTCCAAAGCTCTGAGCATCTAAGAGAATTGGCAAAATCTGCAATGAGAGAAGTAGTTGCTATAGCTCAGGCAAAAGGTATAGGTCTTACAGAAGATGATGTGGAAAATTCGTTACATAGAATACTGGAACATTCAAAAGAAGGAAGAACATCAATGCTTCAAGATGTAGAAGCTCATAGACTTACAGAAGTAGATATGTTTTCTAAGAATATTTGTGAACTTGGAAAGAAATACAACATATCTACACCTATAAATCAGACTTTTTTTTATATGATAAAAGTAATTGAAAGTAGATTTTAAATAGTCTTTATAAATAACTTTGGTAATTGTTGATTTTAAATCTAGATAATATTATAAACTATTTAAATTACTAAATATTTTTAATTCATCAATAAAAATATTTGCTGCTTTTGATAAAGTTATATCCTTTGGATATATATATGAGAAGTGTCTGTTGTAGTTGCCTCCAAGCTCTATGACAGACAGTTCATTATTTAAAACTGGTAAGCTTGTCACTAGATTAGATACTATTGTAATTCCTAAATTATTTCTAACAGATTCTTTGACAGCATAGTTACTTCCAAAGACCATCATACTTTTTGGAATAATCTCTTTAACACTTAAAAACATATCCAAATAATCTCTAGTGCCAGAGCCATCTTCTCTAACTATCCACTTCTGGTCTTGTAGCTTTTCAAAGCTGAAGTCTTTTAACAAAGGGCTATTATATGGAAGTGCTAAAACCATCTTATCTTCAAAAAAATATTCTTGAATAAATGAAGGTGAAGAGCAAGTGCCTTCAATAAGTCCAATATCTAAAACATAATCTTTAACATGAGAAGACACAATTGATGTATTTTCTATGAAAATTTCTACATCTATGTCAGGATACTTTTGTGAAAATAATGCTAAGAAATTAGGAAGAATATACTCACCAATAGTTAAACTTGCACCAATCTTTAAGCGACCAGTTATAGCATCTGAAACCTGACTTACATCATGATAGGTAATGTTTAAAAGATTTAATATTTCCTTAGCTCTTTTATACAATATTTGTCCACTTTCTGTTATAAAAATAGTCTTTTGTTTAATAGACCTATTTATAAGTATGACTTTAAAATAATTTTCTAGATTTTTAATGTGTTTACTTACACTTGGCTGAGATAAATTTAAGTATTCACCAGCTTTAGTAAAATTTTTATATTCAACAACAGCCACAAATGTTTTTAATTCTTCAAACAATTTTATACCTCCCTTACTTAATGAAAGTTTACATTTTTTATATGTTTTCTACAAATAATTATACTAGATGTAATAACCATCAAAAATATTAATCATTACGATATTATATATTTATTTTACTTATGGTTATTACAATTATATACTATTATTGTAAAGAAAACTATATTAATTATAAGGTAGGTATATTATGTTAAAGAATAAAAGCTGTCTAACATTAAAAAATATAAAAGAAATATTACCAGGGCTATTTGTATCAGTATTAGTAGGTTATATTAGTATATTTATTTCTACTCTAATTCCTAAAGTAGGAGCCGCATCAATTTCTATATTTTTGGGTATGTTTGTAGGAAATTTATTCTTAAATCAAAAGGTGTTTCAAAAAGGTTATAAATTTTCAGAGACAGATTTGCTATCATATTCAATAGTACTATTAGGAGCGACACTCAGTGTATCTACTCTAATAGACTTAAAAGTTTCAGGAATCTTATTTATAATGTTACAAATGACAATAACAATAGTAGCAGCACTTTATATAGGTAAAAAATTAGGTTTTGAAGAAAACTTTAGATTTCTAATGGCAAGTGGAAACGCAGTATGTGGTTCTTCTGCTATAGGAGCAACAGTTCCAGTAGTTAATGCTACAGACAAAGAGAAGGGAATTGCAATAACTATTGTAAATGTTACTGGTATATTTCTTATGTTTTTACTTCCAATAATATCTCAATTTTTATATAGCCATGAGCTAGTAAAAACATCAGCAATGATAGGAGGAACTTTGCAGTCAATTGGTCAAGTTGTAGCAAGTGGGGCGATAGTTGGAGAAAATGTAAAAGATTTGGCAACTATTTTTAAAATAGTAAGAGTAATATTTTTGGTTGTTGTAGTATTAGTATTTGGGCATATGAAAAATCAGTCTAATAGTGAAATATTTGAAGAAGAAAAGGATGAGATAAAAAAGAAAAAAGTAAATATACCATGGTATGTAATTGGATTTTTTATAACTTGTGCACTTTTCTCAATGAATATTATACCAAAAGATATATCTGTATTATGCAAAGAAATAAGTAACAAATTTGAAATAATAGCTTTAGCAGCAATTGGTTTAAAGGTTAATGTAAAAGACTTAGTGAAACAAGGTAAAGAAGTTTCTTTATATGGTTTATTTGTAGGTATAGTGCAAGTTGTATCAGCTATAGTTTTAATAAAAATATTTATATAGTATAAAAAACATTTTTAATATTAGCTTGATTAATTAAAATAATATGATACTAATAATTTATAATATAAATAAAAAATGAATTTCGATAAGTTTAAATGGGTATAAACTTATAGAAATTCATTTTTTATTTTAAGTGAAAATTTAAAGTAAAATATTATTTTACATAATAATAACATTATAAATTTTGAAATTGCTTATCTTTGTGTTAAAATAAGTAAAATACACATATTAAAGTTAAGTTTTTAAATAAATAGACAAAGTAAAAATATAAATATTAAGGAGATTTAGTTATGAATGTTTATGAAAAGGATAATGGAGTTATACTAGAAGGGGTAACAGATTTTGATCCAAAACATATATTTGAGTGTGGTCAATGTTTTAGATGGCACAAACAAGAAGATGACTCATACACTGGCGTTGCAAAGGGTAGAATATTAAATGTAAAAAAAGAAAATGATAAGATATATTTAAATAATACAAATTTAGAGGAGTTTAATAGTATTTGGTATAATTACTTTGATTTAGGAACTGATTATACAGAAATAAAAAATAAGCTAAAAAATATGGATGAATATTTAAATAAGGCTACTGAGTTTGGATGTGGAATAAGAATACTAAGACAAGATGGATGGGAAATGCTTATATCATTTATAATTTCTTCTAATAATAGAATTCCTATGATACAAAGAGCTATAGAAAATTTATCAAAAAAATTTGGCAAGTACATAGGTGAGTACGAAGGTAATGAATACTACGCATTCCCAACACCAGAAGAGCTAAATAAGGCTTCACAAGAGGAAATAAGAGCATGTCAAACAGGCTTTAGAGATAAGTACATAAAAAGTACTACAGAGGCGGTTATAGAAAATAATGATAAGGTATCTGAATATACAAATTTAACTACAGATGACTGTAGAAAAGAACTTTTAAAATTCAATGGAGTAGGACCAAAAGTATGTGATTGTATTGCATTATTTGGCATGCAAAAATATGATTCTTTTCCAGTTGATGTTTGGGTTAAGAGGGTTATGCAAGAGTTCTACATAGATGAAGATATGAGTCTACCTAAAATGAGAACTTATGGCATTGATAAATTCGGAGATATGTCTGGATTTGCTCAACAGTATTTATTTTACTATGCAAGAGAACTTGGTATAGGAAAATAAAATTAAGGGGGAGGAATTATGGGAGTAATAGGCACAATATTTCTGTTCTATTTAATTATATCATATCTAGCTGGAGCCATAATTTCTGTGATTATATTACTTGAAAATAGAGATCCTGCAAAAACCATGTCCTGGTTATTAATGTTTATTATATTTCCAGGAATTGGTCTAATTGTATATGCTATTTCAGGTAGAAATATTAGAAAGCGAAAATTATTTAAGACTCAAAAACTAGCTAACAATATAAAAGAAAAGAAACTTTTTGATACGTTAGAAAAGATAACAGAAATCGTTGAACTAGAAAAAGAATCTATAAAGCAAAATAAGCTTTTAAGAGACGAAGAAGACGGTAGTTACAGAAAAAGAGTAATAAATATGCTTTTAAAGACGGGTATGTTTCCATTTACTAAAAATAATAAAGTAGATGTCTTTGTAGATGGAAATGAAAAGTTTAAAATGCTTATAGAAGATATAAGAGAAGCAAAAGACCATATCCATTTAGAGTACTTTATTATCAAAGATAGTGATATAGGTAGGGTGTTAAAAGAAGAGCTTATAAAAAAAGCCAAAGAAGGAGTTAAAATAAGAATTTTATATGATGATGTAGGATGTTGGAGATTTTGGTTTAATAGAAAATTCTTCCGAGAAATGAGAGAAGTTGGTATAGAAATAGCAGCATTTTTACCTACAAAATTTCCTATAATAGGAGGAAAATTGAACTATAGAAATCATAGAAAAATTGTTGTTATTGATGGAATAATTGGATATACAGGTGGAATAAATATAGGAGATGAATATTTAGGCAAAGATGATAAGTTTGGGTATTGGAGAGATACTCACATTAGAATTAAAGGTATTTCTGTATATATGCTTCAGATGACATTTTTGATTGACTGGTATTATACAACAAAAGAAGTTTTAGTGACTAAAAACTATTTTCCAAGTGTTGGAAATGTAGGCGAAAGTATGATACAGGTTGTTGCAAGTGGTCCAGATAGTGATTGGGAAGATATTCATTATGCTTATTTTTCTGCAATATGCCAAGCTAGGCAAAATGTTTATATAGAAACACCGTACTTTATTCCAGATGAGAGTTTACTAAAAGCTATAAAAAGTGCTGCACTTAGTGGAGTAGATGTTAGAATAATATTTCCAAAAATTGCAGACCACAAGATAGTAAACATAGCATCCTATTCCTATTTTGAAGAAATATTAAGAGCAGGTGGTAAGGTTTATTTATATAATAAAGGATTTATACATTCTAAAGTCGTAATAATAGATGATAAAATTGCTTCTGCAGGGACAGCTAATATGGATTTAAGAAGTTTTATGCTTAACTTTGAAGTAAATGCATTTATCTATGATGAAGAAGTTATTGGAGTAATGACAGATGATTTCTTTGAAGATTTAAGTCACTGTGAAGAACTTAATCTGGAGGTATTTAAGAATAGAAGTATTATACAAAAAATTAAAGAATCTGTAGCCAGATTATTTTCACCAATATTATAAAAAATTATTAAAAAAGGTATTGAAAATTATGTGTGATTGGTATATTATAATAATTGTTAGCACTCTATTGAATAGAGTGATAATAAATAAAAAGTATATATATAAATCTACATATAAAAGTAGTATTAATTTAAAAATAACTAAAAACATAGGCGAACTAGTCTATACTTAATATTTTAGGAGGCGTAAAGAATGAAAATAAGACCATTAGCTGACAGAGTAGTAATTAAAAAAGTAGAAGCAGAAGAAAAAACTGCAAGTGGAATAGTTTTACCAGGAGCAGCTAAAGAGCAACCTCAAATAGCTGAAGTTGTAGAAGTTGGACCAGGTGGAATAGTTGAAGGAAAAGAAATAAAAATGGAATTAACAGTAGGAGATAAAGTTATATTCCAAAAATATTCTGGAACAGAAGTTAAGATAGAAGGACAAGAGTATACAATACTAAGACAAAGTGATGTATTAGCTGTTATTGAATAAATATAGAATAAGTTTATTAGGAGGGGTTTAAAATGGCTAAAGAAATTAAATTTTCAGAGGAAACAAGAAGAGCTTTAGAAGCTGGTGTAAATAAATTAGCAGATACAGTAAAAGTAACATTAGGACCAAAAGGAAGAAATGTTATATTAGATAAAAAATTCGGTTCTCCACTTATAACTAATGATGGTGTAACTATAGCAAAAGAGATAGAGTTAGAAGATAGATTTGAAAATATGGGTGCTCAATTAGTTAAAGAAGTTGCAACAAAAACTAATGATGTAGCTGGAGATGGTACTACAACTGCTACAGTTTTAGCACAAGCTATAATAAGAGAAGGTTTAAAAAATGTAACAGCAGGGGCTAACCCAATATTATTAAGAAAAGGGATACAAAAAGCAGTAATAGTAGCAGTAGAAGAATTAAAAAATCAATCAAGAATAGTGGAAACACAAGAAGCTATATCTCAAGTTGCTTCTATATCTGCTGGAGATGAAGAAGTTGGAAAATTAATAGCAGAGGCTATGGAAATAGTAGGGAAAGATGGAGTTATAACTGTTGAAGAATCTCAAACTATGAATACTGAATTAGATGCTGTTGAAGGTATGCAGTTTGATAGAGGATTTGTTTCTGCATATATGGTTACAGATGTAGATAAGATGGAAGCAGTTTTAAATGACCCATATATATTAATTACTGATAAAAAAATATCTAACATACAAGAATTATTACCAGTTCTTGAGCAAATAGTTCAACAAGGTAAAAAATTATTGATAATAGCTGAAGATGTAGAAGGTGAAGCATTGTCTACATTAGTAGTTAATAAATTAAGAGGAACATTTGATGTAGTAGCAGTTAAAGCTCCAGGATTTGGGGATAGAAGAAAAGAAATGCTTCAAGATATAGCAATACTTACAGGTGCTCAAGTAATATCAGAAGAATTAGGTTATGATTTAAAAGAAGCTGATTTATCTATGTTAGGTAGAGCTTCATCTGTTAAAGTAACTAAAGAAAACACTACAATAGTAGATGGTTCTGGAGATAAAAAAGCTATAGAAGATAGAGTAGCTCAAATTAAACATCAAGTAGAGCAAACTACTTCAGATTTTGATAGAGAAAAACTAATGGAAAGATTAGCTAAGCTTGCTGGAGGAGTAGCGGTTATAAAAGTTGGGGCTGCTACAGAAGTGGAGTTAAAAGAAAGAAAGCTAAGAATAGAAGATGCTCTTAATGCAACTAGAGCAGCAGTAGAAGAAGGAATAGTAGCTGGTGGAGGAACTGCTTTTGTTAGTGTTATACCAGCAATAGGCACACTAGTTGATAGTTTAGAAGGAGAAGTTAAACTAGGTGCTCAAATAGTTAAAAAAGCATTAGAGGAGCCATTAAGACAAATAGCTATAAATGCTGGTCTTGAAGGTGCTGTAATTGTACAAAATGTTGTTAATTCTGAAGCAGAAACTGGATTTGACGCATTAAATGAAAAATATGTAAATATGATAGAAGCTGGTATAGTTGACCCAACTAAAGTTAGTAGAAGTGCTTTACAAAATGCTGCATCAATAGCAGGTACTTTCTTAACTACTGAAGCTGCTGTTGCTGACCTTCCTGAGAAAGAAGATGCAGGAATGCCAGGAATGGGTGGCGGAATGCCAGGAATGATGTAATTTAAAAAATTTAGAACATAAATCTTAATATAAAGAACTATTCTGACTTAGTTTTAATTTCTAAGTTGGAATAGTTCTTTTATGTATAAGTAATGTTACATAAATACTAATTGAGGTATAATTGTTATTAGATAAAAAATCAAAATTAAAAAGGATGCGAGATTATGGACTTAAGAAAGTTGCTTGAAGAAGTTAAAAATGAGAACATAGATATAGATGTTGCATTAGATAGATTAAAAGATTTACCATATGAAGACCTTGGCTATGCAAACATAGACCATCATAGAGAACTAAGAAATGGATATCCAGAAGTTATTTATTGTGAAGGAAAGAGTGACGAACATATTTTAGGAATTATTGATAAAATGAATCAAAAAGGCTCTAATATATTGGGGACAAGATGTAGAAAAGAAACCTTTATAAAAATTAAAGAAATATATAATCATGCTGAATATGAAGAGTTATCTAAAATTCTCAAAATTCAAAATCATGCTATAGAGAATATAGGAAAGGGCAAAATTGTGATTGCTACAGGAGGAACTTCTGATATACCAGTAGCAGATGAAGCATATTATACAGCTAAATTTCTGGGTAATGATGTTGATAGAATCTATGATGTAGGTGTGGCAGGTATACATAGGCTTTTAAATAAAAGACATAAAATAGATAGTGCTAGAGTAATAGTGGCTGTTGCAGGAATGGAAGGTGCTCTTGCAAGTGTAGTTGGAGGATTGGTTGATGTTCCAGTAATAGCTGTTCCAACTTCTGTTGGATATGGAGCAAATTTTGGAGGGTTAGCAGCATTGCTGGCTATGTTAAATAGTTGTGCATCTGGAATATCTGTTGTAAATATTGATAATGGATTTGGCGCAGGATATTTAGCAGCAATGATAAATAAGCTATAATAAATAAAATATATTGATATAAATTAAACATAAATTATATAATAAAATCTAATTTCTATTATATTTTATTATTAAAATTGAGGAGACATATATGAGTGAAAAAATACTTTATTTTGATATAATAAGCGGTATATCAGGGGATATGACCCTTGCAAGTTTATTAAATTTAGGTGTACCTAAGGAAATTTTTTTGGAGGAAATTCATAAACTAAAAATGAGCGATGAATTTAACATAAACATCAGCTCAAAAAATGAGAATGGAATAGTAGGTACAAAAGTAGAAGTAATTACAAAAGAAACACACACACATAGAAATTTAGTGGATATATTTGAGATTATAGATGAAAGTGGTTTAAATGAAAATGTAAAATCTAATGCAAAAAAAATATTTATGGTAATTGGCGAAGCAGAGGCTAAAGTTCATGGAACTACAATAGATAAGATACATTTTCATGAGGTAGGGGCTATAGATTCAATTGTGGATATAGTAGGAGCTTCTATATTAGTTGATTTACTTTGTATAGATAAAGTTTGTGCTAGTACAGTGACTGTTGGTTCAGGTTTTGCAAAATGTGAGCATGGAATTATACCTATACCTGCACCTGCAACTATGGAAATTTTAAAAGGTGTGCCAATTAAATTAAATAATATAAAAGGAGAATGTACAACTCCAACAGGAGCTGCAATCATAAAAGTTTTATGTGATGAGTTTGTAGATGAGTTTGAATTTTCTCCAAAACAAATTGGATATGGTATAGGTCATAAGAAATTTGAAGTACCAAATATGTTGAGAACTGTATTAGGTGAAAAAAAAAAGAAGAATTAATTTATGAAATTAGTGCAAACATTGATGATATGTCTTCAGAAATCTATTCTTATTTGTATGAAAAAGTATTAAATGAGAAAGCATTAGATATTTATACAGAGAGCATTTATATGAAGAAGAATAGACCTGCAACAAAAGTATCAATTTTATGTAATGAATCAGATTTAGAAAAATTTATTAAAATATTACTTTTAGAAACTAGCACATTTGGAGTGCGATATAATTCCTACAATAGAGAAATTCTAGATAGAAAATTTGTAAAATTGGATACAAAATATGGAGTAGTTACAGTAAAATTAGGATATTATAAAGATAAACTAATAAAGGCTACTCCAGAATACAATGAATGTAAAACTATAGCAAAAAATGAAGATATTCCTATAAAAAAAGTGTTTGCTGATATAAATTTTAGAATAAAAGAAGAATTTAGTGAAAACTTATTGACATAAGCAATAAATTTTGATAAATTAATACTCAGCTTTATTAAATAAAAGCAAACAGAAAAAAATATATAAAATATAAACTCACTCGTATATGCTCAGAAATATGGTCTGAGAGTCTCTACCAAGATACCGTAAATATCTTGACTATGAGTGAAATTATTATACCAAAAGACCTAGTTAAGTAAATGTGTAGGCTGAGTTATACTCCCTATGTGTTGGCTATAAGATAAAGGACATTTTGGAAGCCTGTATAGTAATTTCACTTTTGTTAGAAATTATGGAAGTTACTATACAGGTTTTTTGTGTAAAAAGATTTAATATAATTTAGACTGTATTGTGTTAAAATAAATATATAAAAACTATATTATACAAGGAGAGATGTAAATTTATGAAACATGAATTAGTACTTGTAATAGATTTTGGAGGACAATATAATCAGTTGATAGCTAGAAGAGTTAGAGAAAACAACGTATATTGTGAAATACTTCCATGTACTGCAAGCATAGAAAGAATAAAAGAAAAAAATCCTAAAGGGATAATATTTACAGGTGGACCAAATAGTGCATATTTAGAAGATTCACCAACAATATCAAAAGAAATATTTGAACTAGGAGTTCCAATACTTGGAATTTGCTATGGTATTCAAATAATGTCTCATGTCTTAGGCGGAGTTGTAAGAAAAGGTAATAAACAAGAAAAAGAGTATGGAAAAACGGCTATAACTTATGGAAAATCATCATTATTTGAAGGTATAACTACAAATAGTGTATGGATGAGTCATACAGATTTAATAGAAAAAGTTCCAGAAGGATTTAATATAGTTGCAAATACTAACGATTGTCCAGTAGCGGCTATGGAAAATGTAGAACGAAACTTATATGGAGTTCAATTCCATCCAGAAGTAGAACACTGTTTAGAAGGTGATAAGATACTTACAAATTTCTTATATAATATTTGTAAGGTAAAAGGAGACTGGACTACAGATTCATTTATAGAAGATAAGATAAAAGAATTAAAAGAAAAAATAGGTGATAAAAAAGCTTTATGTGCTTTAAGTGGAGGAGTTGATTCTTCTGTTGCTGCAGTTCTTATTCATAGAGCAATTGGGGACAATTTAACTTGTATATTTGTTGACCATGGATTACTTAGAAAAAATGAAGGAAATGATGTAGAAAGAATATTTAGAGAAAAATTTGATATAAATCTAATAAGAGTTAATGCAGAAGATAGATTCTTATCTAAGTTAAAAGGAGTATCTGAGCCAGAAGCTAAGAGAAAAATAATAGGTGAAGAATTTATAAGAGTATTTGAAGAAGAATCAAATAAATTAGGAAAAATGGATTTCTTAGTTCAAGGGACAATCTATCCAGATGTTATAGAAAGTGGACATGGAAATGCTGCTACAATAAAATCTCATCACAATGTTGGTGGAATTCCAGAAGATGTAGACTTCCAAGAAATTGTAGAACCATTAAGAGAGTTATTTAAAGATGAAGTTAGAAAAATAGGATTAGAGCTTGGTATAGAAGAAGGATTAATCTTTAGACATCCTTTCCCAGGGCCAGGTTTAGGAATAAGAGTTATAGGTGATGTAACTAAAGAAAAATGTGACATCCTAAGAGAAGCTGATGCTGTTTATATGGACGAGCTTAGAAAAGCAGGTCTATATAGAGAAATATGGCAAGCTTTTGCAACATTACCAGATGTTAAAACTGTTGGAGTTATGGGAGATGAAAGAACATATGCTTATCTAGTTGGTTTAAGAGCAGTTACTTCTTCTGATGGAATGACTTCTGACTGGTATAAGATGCCTTATGATGTATTAGAAAGAATTTCTAATAGAATAATAAATGAAGTTGATGGAGTAAATAGAGTAGTTTATGATATAACTTCTAAACCACCAGGGACTATCGAGTGGGAATAATAAATAAAAAAGCTATAAACTTTGTAATTACAAGGTTTATAGCTTTTTAAATTTATCTAATAATAAACTCACCTAGACTTGTTTATCTATATTAATCAAATTTATTTAAATAATAGATTTTCAAGCCCTTTTATTATTTCTTTGATTTCATCACTACTTAATTTATAATAAATTCGTTCAGATTTTTTTCGATATTGACCAAGTTTAATTGTAGTAGAACTAATATATGATATTAAAATTTTTTACTATAAGATTATTTAAATGTAGATAAAACTAAAAAGGTCTTTCTAGAAAATAAAACCTACCTAATTATACTTACTTACCAATATCATCACCTGATGTAGGCAAGATTCTACCACATTTTCTCCGTACTCTAGTATAAAATCATCTAGCTGTGTATCTATAAAATCACAATAATCATATGGACTACCAATGTAAGCAGTCAATATATGTGTACATCTATCCATTTTATCTCCAAACATAATATATTTATCCCCCTAAAAAACTTTCATGAAAAACAAAAAGAATATATCTTTTTGGCAACTGGCTGACATAACTTATAATTGATTTTATAAGTCTTAGTCCCTATAGCTTTGCGTCACTAAATTTCTCTAGCTTTGCCGATTTAGTTTTATTCTACAACTACAATAATACAACAGAATTAGTTATTATTCAACATGATTATTTGAAAATTGAATAAATTTATGCATATGAATGTTATTTTACTTCAGAAAATAGACTAGATGTGTTGATTAAGTTAAATTGAGAAGATGGCATAAATTAGAGTAAATAGAAGTAGTTAATAAATTAAGTAGATAGAAATTAGGTAACTTTGGGATATATTGTAGAGGAGATGAGCTAAACTTGACAGTGATAAGCATATAAATTATACTTATTAGCAACGATTGGATAATGTTGAAAACGATATTAAGTAAGATAAGATAAAGGAGATTGGATATTAAGTTATCAAGTTTTTTATTTTTTAACATTTTATGTATATGAAAATAAATATGATTTCTGTACATAATGTATTAATATTAATACTATAAAATAACTTGGTAGTTAGTATATTAAAATGAATATTTTAGAATATGGAGGGATTATGAAAAATAAAACAATTATAGTAGTTACTTTTCTATTTGCAGCACTTATGTCTGGATGTGCTTCAAAGAAAACAACAGAAATAAATGTGTTAGCGACTACTGATTTACATGGTGTGATACCTTATGAATTAACTTCTTATGTAAAAGAAGAAAGAGAAAAAGATAAAAATCTAACTTTAGTAGATGCTGGAGATTTTTTTGATAGTGGAGAAGTATCAGGTAGCAGTATGAATGATTATTTTAGTGCTAGACAAAAAAATAATGATGGAGGCTCTGAAAGTTATATTGAAACACCTATTTCAAAAGATATGAAAGAAGTAGGTTATGATGTTGCAGTTCTTGGTAATCATGAATTCATATCTAATAATAAATTCTATTTAGATAATATGATATCTGATTTTGAAAAACAAAAGATAAATATATTATCAGCAAATACGTATAAGAAAAATGGAGAAAATTATACAAAACCATACATAATAAAAAATATTAATACGCCTGAAGGAAATGTAAAGCTTGGGATTTTAGGGCTTACTATAAAAGAAGTTGGTGAGAGAAAACAATGGAAAGATGGAGAGCTTGTAGATACTAAATCATTAGAGTTAAAAGACCAAGAAGGATATAATGGAGAACTGTATATGAATGATTTGGTAGAAGATGCTAAAAAATGGGTTAATATAATGAAAAAAGAGAAACCTGACATCATAGTAGCTGTTGCACATACAGGTGAAAAACCTAAAAAACCTAGAAACCCAGGAAATAGAATACAAGACTTAGCGCAACAAGTTGATGGAATTGATGCTATAGTTGCTGGACATAATCATGTTCAAATTGAGCAGCATGATTATAAAAATGAATCAGGGGAAAATGTTATAGTTACTGAACCAGGGAAACATGGAGAATGTATTTCTAAGATTAATTTTAAATTAGAGAAAAATAATGACAAATGGAATGTGGTTGATAAAACTAGTAAATTAGTCAAATTTGAAAAAAATCAAGAAGATGAAAAATTTGGAGAGTTCATTTCTTCAGTTAATAAAGTCAGTAAAGATAAGAGCGAGATAAGATTATCAGAAGTAACGGCTCCTGAATGGGATAAAATATATGTTTTTAAATCTGGGACATCCGCGGAGGATATATATAAAACAGTAGGATATAAATGGAGAAATATATCATCTCCAAAGGGTGATGGCATGGTACAGATTGTTGTAATGAACAAAGATAAGCCTGTTACCTATCTATGTGCAGAATCTGAAGTTATGCCACTTAATATAAAATATGATGAATCAGAGTATAAAGATAATGTTGTGACTATTTATCCTAACAAAAATGATAAGTTTAGAGTTGAGAGAGGTAAAAAAGAATATATTATTAATTTAAAACATATACAATAGAGACTATTATCTTATTTCAGTTTAGATGATGTCTAAAATAAAGTGTGTATTTATTCTAGATAATGATGATAATTAAAATATCACAATATCAAAGAATAGTACACACTTTTTTCATTTAACAAAAATTTATGTTAAGAAATTAAATCTTTAAACTAAAGTATATTGGTTATATTGTCTAATATTATTTTCAAAGGTTGTGTGATATTTTTATCTTTATGTAAGATTGCTAACATTTTATTTTCCATATCTGTACCATTTAATTTAATCAATCGTAATTTATTATGTAATAGAGAATCTGATAATAAATTTTCTGGTAAAATGGTTATACCTAATCCTGCCTCTGCGGCTTTAATAAGTGCAAAAGAATTAACACTTTCCCAAACGGGATAAGCCTTTTGGTTGGAAAGAGATAATACACTATCTAAAGTATCACGAATAGCACTTCCTTTTTCACGCAACAACAATGGAAATGTGCATAATTGGTGTAGAGATATTACCTGTTCTGATAAAGGAAAAGTTGGAGCACATGCAACACATAATTTATAGGAGCCTAATAGAATTGTGCGAAATGCCCCTTGTGGTTCTATACCTTCCCAAAAAGCTATATCGGCTTCTCCACTTTTTAAAATGTCCATAGCTGAATTAGCACTTTCAACACGTACATTCACTTTAAGAGATGGAAATGAATTCTTCAATCGACTTAAGATTGGTGGAAGTAAAAAAGAAGCAATTGTAATGCTAGATACAATATTTATGGGTGTACTTTCCTCTAAATGGCTAATTCTCTTATCTAAATTGCGACAAGCGGTTAGTATACTGCGTGCTTCTTCTAAAAGAGAAATACCACAACTAGTCAAACATACTCCTCTTGGAAATCTATCAAATAGTGCCGTGCCAGCCTGTTGTTCAAGTTCAGCTATAGCATGAGATACTGCAGATTGTGTAATATGTAATTTTTTTGCAGCACCTGTGAATGTTCCTGTTTGCTCAATTGCTTCTAAAATCTCTAAATATCTTATGTTCATAATAAATATCCTCACTAGACATGAATAAAATTAATTGATTCTATTAAATTCTATCATTTTACAGATTGCAGGGCAAGAGATATACTAAATAAGAGAAGGAAGAAAGAAGGAGGTAGATTTTGAAGAAAAGTGAAAAACCATATTTTTGGCTTCTAACTATCAATTTATTCATTAGTACATTCACTTTTGGAGGGGGGTATGTAGTTGTACCTATGGTTAGACGTTATTTTGTAAAACAGAAGCAATACTTTACAGAGGATGATTTGATGGGTATGGCGGCAGTTGCACAATCAACTCCTGGAGCAATTGCAATCAATTTATCTGCTTTGTCAGGTTATCAAGTAGCAGGTACTTTAGGTGCTATCATTAGTTGTATATCTGCTATGATACCCCCACTAGCTATTCTTGGATTAGTATCAATATTTTATACAACTTTTATATCCAATGCCATCGTTAACGCAGTATTAAAAGGAATGCAGGCTGGTGTTGCTGCACTAATCGTGGATTTGATTGTTGACATGTGTTCTATGATACTAAAAGAAAAATCTATATTTTTATCAGTTATGATACCTGTCACTTTCTTTGCAAATTTCATTATGGGTATAAATGTAGCTCTCATATTATTTGTTTGCTGCTGTGTGTGTATAGTGAGAGTATTCTGCAAGAAGAGGAAAAATAAATGAATATAATTTGGAACTTATTTCTCATATTTTTAAAAATAGGATTGCTTAGTATTGGTGGTGGTTATGCAATCATACCTTTAATTCAAGAGCAAGTAGTAAGTCAAACTGAATGGATAAGCGAAAAGATGTTTACAGACATTATAACTATTTCACAGATGACACCAGGTCCATTAGCTGTTAATACTTCTACTTTTGTTGGACTTCAAATTGGAGGTCTATGTGGAGCTATTGCGGCTACCTTAGGTTGTGTATTGTGTGGAGTAGTGATATCTCTATTTTTATATGATTTTTTTCAAAAGCACCAGAATTCTACTTACATATTTGAAGTGTTAAATGGTCTAAAGTCAGCATCATTAGGTTTAATTATTTCAGCCGCAGCTACAATTATAATACTTGCATTATTTGGGACAAATACATTAGATATCAACTCTATATTTAATAAATTAAATTGGGTTGCATTAATGATATTTTGTGTTATGTTATTGATAGTGCGTAAATGGAAAATCAATCCTATCATAATCATGCTAATAAGTGGTATAGTGGGGATATTTTTTTATTTGTAATGTCATCACTCAAACACAATATACAAGTTTAGTGTTTGGGTGAGTTCTCGTATATATGTAACAATGTAATTTAAATCTTTTTCATTTCCACCACTTTTTCCTGTTTCTGAAAAGTCAAAAGCGAAGATATTTACATTTTAAATAGATAGAAGGTTTATTATCATATATTATTCACCTCTCTGAATGCATGATATACCCTAACATGGTGTCAGATTCAAGGGTAAATTTAAATTTTTAATGGGACAATAAGTACTGTTTAATTTAGGTACTAAAATTCAAATATAAATAAAGAAGCAATACAGTGGTGAATTGTAATACAAATATAGTTTGTGTTATATTTGTGTAGTGAATATACAGTATAGAGTTAATTTAGGTAGAGGTTATAGTTACTTACTATCTTTGTATTTACTTTTTTATTGTACTGATATACATGGGATAATATTAAATATTATGTCTGATTAAAATACTTAAATATTGTAGGAGGATGAAATGACAGAGCGCGAAAAGATGTTAGCAGGAGAATTGTATGATTGTGGAGATAAAGAATTGTTGTATCAATGGCATAAGGCAAAAGATTTAACTAGAGAGTATAATAATTTGAAATCAGATGACAATATTAATAAAGAACGTATTTTAACTGAGCTTTTGGGGAAAAGAGGACAGAACATATGGATTACTGCACCTTTTTATGTTGACTATGGAAATAATATTTATTTTGGTAATAATTGTGAAGTAAATATGAATTGTACTTTTTTAGATGATAATGAAATCATAATAGGTGATAATGCGTTAATTGCCCCTAATGTGCAAATATATACAGCTTTTCATCCAACAAATGCTAAAGATAGATTTGGAGAAAGAACTGATGATGGATTTAAATTTTGTAAAACTATAACTGCTCCAGTTAAAATTGGGAATGATGTTTGGATTGGTGGAGGAAGTATTATTTTACCAGGTGTAACGATAGGAGATAATGTAACTATTGGTGCAGGAAGTGTTGTGACGAAGTCAATACCATCCAATACCATAGCTTATGGGAATCCATGCCATGTTATTAGAGAAAATAAATGAGAACTATTATAATATATCTATTTAGTAAATATCAAAGGTATTATTAAAATGAAAAGCTATCTCAAAATTAGGGATAGTTTTTTTATTAATAGATAATAGTGTCTAGTAAATTTAATTAATAAGATGTTAGACATTGTATTTATTATATTTATGCACATAAAAGATTATATCTCATATGATTGATTAATAAAGTTATTATTTACAATTTATTAATGAAATATTAAAGTAGTATTCTTGAATATTAAGAAATAGAATAATATAATATAGTGTGAATAGATTAGTAGCAGTGAATTTCGTAGGTTTCAATATACATTTAAAAAATAGATTTATAACTTGGAGGACAAAAAATGAAATTATCAAGGTATAAGAAAAATAGTTTGTTTCTGTCTATAATTTTATATCTACTTATTATTTCAATCCTTGTAATTACTATTTTCAATACCATAAAACTTCATAATATATCTAATAAACAAACTGAGAGCTATTTAAAAGATGTATCTACACAAATTGTAATGAATGTTGATTCTAAAATAAAATTTATCTTATCTGATTTAAGAATAATGGCAGATTTTATCAAACAATATGAGGGAGATAGTCGATATGAGTACTTATCTAAAAGAAAGACTAGTTATAAGTATTATGATATTGGAATAATTGATTTAGAAGGGAAGGCAGGGTTTTTAAGTGGAAAAAAGTTTGACTTAAAGAATACTGTTTCATATAAAAAGGGAATAGAAGGTAAAGAATATTCAGAGGTAATAGAGTCATTAGGTGTTGTTCTCTATACTGTCCCTATATTTGATGATAAACATGAGGTGTCTAGCCTTTTAATAGGTGTTGCCGATAAAGAAAGTATGAATGATATTCTTAACATAGATAATTTTAATGGGAAAGGAACTATTGAAATTATTAATAGCAAGGGAAGACCACTTTTTATTGGTAAAAATAGTGAATTAATAAAAGACCTTAGTTACAAGTATAAAGATTCTGTGAATGAGCCCTGGGCTCAAAAAATGCTTGAAGATTTTAAAAATGAAAGGTCAGGAGATACTGTAATAACCTCATCAAAAAACATAAAATGTTTATTAACTTATTATCCAATTACAAAAGGCCTAAATGATTGGTATTTTGTTCTTGTAGTACCTGAAGAAGCTGTACTTGGTGAACTTAATAAGTTAAACTCTTTTACAATAATAATGACATTTATAGTTACATGTATTATTGGAATTATAACAGGGCTTTTATATATGATAAGAAAAAAATATGTAAATCAAATAGAAAATATTGCGTATTTAGATAATATAACGAATGGTATTAACCAAACCAAGTTTGGCATGTTAGTCAAACCTTTAATTTCAGAATCACCAGATAGTACCTATATGATGATTGCGATAAATATAAAGGAATTTAAGTTAATAAATGATTGCTTTGGTAGTGATAAAGGAAATATGACACTCAAACATATTTATACTGTTTTATCTAAAAATATTACTAAAAATGAAGAATTTGTATGTCGTCATGATGCAGACCTTTTCTATTTGTTTATTAAAAATAGACCAGTGTTAGAAGTTCTAGAGTTATTGTATAAAATAGAAGCTGATATAAATTATTTTAATGAAAACATAGAAAATCCGTACTTTTTAAGAATATCAGTAGGTATTTACACAATTGAAAATCGTAATGAAGATTTAATCACAATACAAGACTATGCAAATACAGCAAGAAAAAGCTTCAACAAAGCTCATCAAAGTGATTTTTCTTTTTATAGTGATATAGAAAGAAAGCGATTAATATCTGAAAAGGAAATTTCAAATCTAATGGAAAAAGCCCTTGAAGATAAAGAATTTTTTATATGTTTACAACCAAAAATTGATATAAAAAATGGTAAAGTTAGTGGAGCAGAGTCTCTTACGCGCTGGAGAAATTCAGAAAAAGGCATAATTTATCCAAATGATTTCATTCCCCTTTTTGAGAAAAGTGGATTTATATGTAAGTTAGATTTATATATACTTGAAGAAACATGTAAATTGATTTCTAAATGGATAAAAGAAGGTAAAGAAGTGTTGATAATTTCTGTTAATGTATCTAGACAACATTTAAAGGATAAGTCGTTTTTGGAAAAATATGAGCTTATATGTAATAAATATGATGTACCAACACATTTAATAGATTTAGAACTTACAGAATCTATCTTCTTAGAAAATCCAGAAGCTATAGATGTAATAAAGGATATTCATTCTAAAGGATTTAAGTGTTCTATAGATGATTTTGGATTTGGATATTCATCATTAGGGATATTAAAGGATTTTAAAGTTGATATAATTAAACTCGACCGTTCATTCTTTATCAGTAAAAACAATATAGAACGTGGTAAGGTGGTTATTGAGTCTATTATTGAACTTAGTAGAAGACTTGGTATGAAGGTAATTGCTGAAGGAATTGAAGAATTAGAGCAAGTAGAGTTTCTACAAAATGTAGGATGTGATTATATCCAAGGTTATGTTTTTTCTAAACCACTATTAATATCTGAGTTTGAAAAGTTCACATATGAAAATAATAAAATAAAAACTTTAAGAATATCTAATGATTAAATATAAAATAAAAAATTTAGACAGGTTATATAATTAAAAATATAACTTGTCTTTTTTATTTGTGTATTTACTAAAAAAATGTAGCTACAAATTTTGTAAAAACAATTTTCAAATATTGTAAGTTGTAGTCAAAGCCCTATTGTATTATTCTGAATATAGAAAGATAGTTACTTCTTTAGACACAAAAGAATGAAAATATACAGAATAATATAAAATTTGCAATATTGATAACTCTAATTATTTTGAAAGGAGGGAAAATATGATAAGTGGAAGAATGTTAATCATTATGAATTTTCTAAAAGGAAAAAATAAGACAAGTTACAAGGAGATTAGTAAACAACTAAATATAGAAGAAAGAAAGGTTAGATATGATATAAATAATTTAAATATTGTTTTACAGTCATTGAACAAACCTGTAATACAAAAGATGAATAAAGGTGTATTAATTATTCCTGATGACTTCCAAGTAGTATTAATAGATAATAATGAATATGTATTTTCTTTAACTGAACGAGTATCCATTATGAAGATTATATCAATGTTTAAAATAGATAACTTAAATTTAGAAAAATTGAGTAAAGAATTTCAAGTTTCTAGAAGTTCAATTAAAAATGATCTTAATGTTTTGTCGAGTGAACTGGAAAGAAATCAAATAATTATTACTTATGATAAAGCTTTCAAGATAAGTGGAGATGAAGATACTATATATAAACAGCGATTGAATATATTAAAATTATATTCCTATCTTTTTGGCAAGGAAAAATCTGATTTAAGTGTATTTGAGAAGTATATAGTAAATATAATTGAAAAAATATTTAAAGGTATTTCTTTGAGTGATATATATAATTGGTCTACAAATTTATTATTGCAAATGGGATGGACTTTAAACGATGAATCTTTTACATGGTATGTGTCAAATATTTTCCTTTTTACATGGTATATACATTCAGATGAAAAACATCCTTTAGAATCTTCTTCTTTAAGTGAACCATATTTTGAAAATAAGTTTGACCAAGAATTTGAACAAATAATACAAAAAAATTTAACTAAAGAACAAATTTTGTTGTTAAAGAGTTTTGTATTTTTTACAAATAAATATGCAAGTTTAAATGAAGATATGGATTTGATTAGTACAGAAATGATAGTTCAAGACTTAATTTACAATATGTCAGAGATATTGGAAAGTGACTTTAAGGAAGATATGATTCTTTATAAAGGATTACTTAATCATATTGCTCCATTGATAGAGAGAATCAAACAGAATATACAGATTTATGAAGAATTATTTCATGTCATACCAGACAAATACCAGTACGTACTAGAGGCTACTAAGGCTTCTATTCAAAAAAATAGAGTATTAAATCAAATAAAGAATGAAAACGAAATAATACTTTTAGCAATACACTTTTTAGGAAGCATACATAGAAATGAGAGAAATAATTATAAAAATATATTGTTAGTTTGTGGATTTGGTTATGGCGTAATTGCTATGTTAAAGGATACTTTAATAAATGATTACCAGATAAATATAGTGGATAGTATTCCATCATATAAGTTACAAGATTATAAAGAATGGGAAAGTATTGATTTTATTGTAACAACATCAAAGATAATAGTAGATTTACCTAAAACAATTATTGAGATAAATCCATTTTTACAAGAAGAGGATTATTTAAAGCTTGAAGAAAAAGGAATAAAAAGGAAGAATGTATTAACTAATTATATGTCAATAAAAAAAAGGTTGGATTTTTTAGAAGAAGATGCACAAAAAAGAGTATTGAGTATTATATGGCAAGAGCTTGGATACAGTGATGAGAGAATATTATCTAGACAACTTAACTTAGGGGATTTAATAGGAATCGATACTATAAGTATAATTGATGAAAGGTTAAAATGGGAAGATGCTGTAAAGATTAGTTCAAATATACTTGCTGATTGTGATTTCGTATCAGAAAAGTATGCTGACAATATTATAGATATTTTAAAAAACGTGGGTTTTTATGCTATAAAAGATAATGAGTTTGCTCTGTTACATGGGAATGATAATTCATTAGTTAAAGTAAGTTCCATAAGTTTATTGATATGTAAAGAAGCAATTAATTTTGGAGATAAAAAAGTCAAAATTATATTTTGTCTAGCAAGTAGAGATAAAAAGGAGCAAATTCCTGCAATAATTAATTTAACTAAAATGGTTTATAAGACTAATTTCATTACTATGTTAGAGAAAGCGAAGACAAAAGAAGAAGCAGAAAGTTTAATTCATAAATACGAAAAGGAGGTCACTGTATGAGTAAATTAGTCAATGTAAAATGTTCATTTAAAATACATGCTAATTCAAAAGAAGAAGCCATTGTATCATTAGTAGATGCAGTATCAAAAGAGGGTTATCTAAAAGATAAAAATCAATTTTTAGAAGATGTTTTAAAGAGAGAGGAAACATTATCGACTTATATTGGACATGGAATAGGTCTTCCTCATAGCCAAAGTATAGGAGTTAAAAGCTCTTGTATTACTATAGGAAAGCTTGATACCCCTATCGTATGGACAGAAGAAGGCGAAAAAGTGGATTTAATATTTCTGATATCTGTAACAAAAGACAATGAAAATAATCTACATTTAAAGATTTTGTCAAGACTAGCACGTTTATTGATGCATGAGAGCTTTAGAAATCAAATTAGAAATTCAGATGAACAAACAGTCTATAATCTTATAAAAGAAAAAATAGGGGAGGAAGATTAAAATGAGGATTTTAAAGTTTTTACAGAAACATCTTATGACAGCAACATCGTATATGATTCCATTTGTAGTTGCTGGGGGAATACTATTTGCATTATCAGTTACTTTAAGTGGACAAGCTGCTGTCCCAGAAACTGGATGGTTAGCTAAACTGAATCAAATTGGAGCTGCTGGTCTAGCTTTATTTATTCCTATATTAGGTGGATATATAGCATTTAGTATGGCAGATAAGCCAGGATTGGCTCCAGGAATGATAGGTGCATATTTAGCAAAAGAAGTAAATGCTGGTTTTATAGGTGGTATCATAGCAGGATTTATAGCGGGATTTGTTGTTTTACAATTAAAGAAAATTAAATTAGCTCCAACAATGAGAACTTTAGGTTCAATATTTATTTATCCTTTGCTTGGTACATTGATTACAGGAGGTATAATTGTATTTTTAATTGGAGAGCCTATAGCTTCTTTTATGACATGGATGACTAATTGGTTAAATGGAATGTCTGGTGTTTCTAAAATTCCTTTAGGTGGAATCTTAGGAGGAATGATAGCTTCAGATATGGGTGGTCCTATAAACAAAGTTGCTGCAACCTTTGCCCAAACTCAAGTTGACACACTTCCATATTTAATGGGGGGAGTTGGTGTGGCAATCTGTATACCTCCAATAGGGTTAGGATTAGCAACATTATTGTTCCCAAAAAAATTTAGTAAGGAAGAAAGAGACTCAGGAAAAGCTTCTCTATTAATGGGTTGTGTTGGAATTACAGAAGGAGCTATTCCATTTGCAACAGCAGACCCTGTTAGAGTAATTCCTTGTATTATGGCTGGGTCTATTATTGGAAACATTATGGCTTTCTTATTAGGGTGTTTAAATCATGCACCTTGGGGTGGTTTGATAGTACTCCCAGTTGTCGATAACAGGTTGGGATATATAGCTTCTGTATTAACTGGAGCAGTTGCTGTTGCGATATTGATGAAATTAGTGAAGAAAGATGTAAAAGAAGATGAAGAAGTCGAAGAAGATATAGAGGATTCTATTGAACTAGTATTTGAAGAATTATAGAGGTATATAAATACTATTAATTTATATAAAATTTATTATAAAAAATAATCATACAAAATTATAACTTTAAAGGAGATAAAAATATGAAAATTGTAGCAGTAACATCTTGCCCTAGTGGTGTAGCACACACTTATATGTCAGCTGAATCTCTTGAATTGTCAGCAAAGAAATTTGATATAGAAATAAAGGTTGAGACTCAAGGGAGTTCTGGAATAGATAATGAATTATCACCTAAAGAGATTAAGGAAGCAGCTTGTGTAATACTAACTAATGATGTTGAAATTAGAAATATGGATAGATTTAAAGGAAAAAAAGTTGTAAGAATGAGTGTGTCTGACATAATTAAAAAATCTGATGCATTAATCAAAAAAATAAAAGATACTTTTCAATAGAGTTTAATTTATTTTACATATAACAAGAAGATGTATTTAATAGTAATACTATTAAATACATCTAAAAAATAGAATAAAAGGAGATATAGTCATGAAAAAGTTACCAATAAAAACTGTCGTACAACGACTACTAGACTTACAAGAAGAGGGGAAAAGTGCAACACTTTTAGGGATTGGGCCTATGTCACCAAACTTGTTACAAGCGAGTTTTGAACTAGCAAAAGATAATGATTTTCCTTTAATGTTTATTGCCAGTAGAAATCAAGTAGATGCAGATGAACTAGGTGGTGGTTATGTAAATGGTTGGAATCAAAAAACTTTTACAAAGGATATTAAGCAAATAGCTGATAAAGTTGGATTTGATGGTCTATATTACTTATGTAGAGACCATGGAGGACCATGGCAAAGAGATAAAGAAAGAAACGACCATTTGCATGTTGATAAAGCTATGGAATTAGGAAAAAAATCTTATTTAGCTGATATTGAGGCAGGTTTTGATTTACTAATGATTGACCCTACAAAAGACCCATTTGAAATGGGAAAGGTAATTCCATTAGATATAGTACTAGAAAGAACTGTAGAATTGATTGAATATTGTGAAAATGAAAGAAAAAGACTCAATATGCCAGAAATAGGATATGAAGTTGGGACAGAGGAAACAAATGGAGGATTAACTTCAACTGAGACATATGAGACATTTATAACTAAATTAAAAGTTGAGCTTGAGAAGAGAGATTTACCAATGCCAACATTTATAGTTGGTCAGACAGGGACTTTAACTAGAAAAACAGAACAAGTAGGTACTTTTAATTTTAAGAATGCTTATGATTTAGCTCAAATGGCTAAAAAGTATGGAGTAGGATTAAAAGAACATAATGGAGATTATTTGGATGATGTGACTTTATTAGAACATATACCATCTCAAATTATTGCAACAAATGTTGCTCCTCAATATGGAACTGAAGAGACGAGAGCATACTTAAAGTTAGCAGAAGTTGAAAGAAAACTAAAGGAAGAAGGATTAATTGAAAAAACTTCAAATATTAGAGAAGTTCTTCTTGTAGATGCTATTGAATGTGGACGTTGGAGAAAGTGGGTAATGGGAGAACAGAAAGATTTAACTATTGAAGAAATATTTAAAGATGAAGTTTTATCTAATGAGATATTAGATATTGCAGGTCACTATACATTCAACAATGATAGTGTTAAAAGAGAGATAGAAGTACTTTATAGTAATTTAAGTAAAAATAATATTGATGGTCAAAGATTTGTTGTAGACCACATTAAGCGCCCTTTACGTGAGTATGCAGAATGTTATAATTTAAAAGGTGTTACTACAAGAATTTTAAATAAATAATAGGACTTATAGTGGCAAGTATTGTTATACTAGGTATTTATAGATATAATTATACTTACCACTATTAAATTTGGGAGGACTAATATTTTGATTAATTTAATTT
>NZ_JBJOCA010000013.1:0-112995 GCF_045898275.1 Clostridioides sp. GD02404 | reverse complement strand
CATTTAAATATAGTTACAAGTTTAAAATAAAAATATTACTGGAATTTTTTTATTCCAGTAATATTTTTATTTTAAAGTAGATAAAAGTCTTTATAAAATTTATACAAAAATTTTTATCTCTAATATTGTTATAGTCTTTATAATAACCTAACTATCTAGGTTTAAATAATCTGATATATCATAAAAATAGATATTAAAAATTGTATACGAACTATTTTCTGAACATACATCAATGTCATGACCCAAATTATCTATCATTTTCTTTACAAAATATAACCCCATTCCAGTAGACTTATACAATTGATTTCTTCCATTTGTACCTGTAAAACCTTTATCAAAAATCCTAACTATATCTTCTTCACTTATGCCTATTCCAAAATCTTTTATAGATAATACTACTCCATTTTCTAACTCTCTTGAATCAAACTCAATTTTACCAACTTTTTTAGAATACTTTATGGCATTATTAATAATTTGGTCTAAAATATATGACATACATTTAGAGTCTGTATAGACATCATAGTCTAGCTTATTTAAACTAACTTCAATGTTATTTTTTATAAGCAAAAATGAGTTATTTTTTACAGCCATTTTTACTAATTTTTCTAATTTAACCTTATTTATAAATACATCTTCAAACATGGTATTACTTCTACTACTATATAAAATGGAGTTAACTAAAAAGTTTATCTTAGCAACTTGATTCTTAATATCTATACTATCTTCTATACTGCTTAACCTATCTGTAATTATATTCAAAGAAGATATTGGAATCTTTATTTCATGAACCCACTTAGCCATGTACTCATCTAATTCTTTTAAAGATTGTTTATAAATTTCTATATCATTGTTATTTTTTATTTTTAGATTTTCTATAATAGCTCTCATTAGATTCTCTTCAAAAGATTGTCCCTCAACCAAATAACCATCTATTTCACCATTATCTTCTATACAATCATATAAACTTTTATAACTATTTCTGAAGCTGATATAATCCACAACAAAAAATAATATTGTTATAAATATTACTAAAAAATCCAAATATACCAACTCTGCATATTTATTTTTAAATACATCTATAGCAAATAAGTATATATTTATTATACTGACTATAATTAAACAGATGATAAGATACTTAGACCTACCTTTTAAATATTTCGCTATCATTGTATTATATATCCTATGCCCTTCTTAGTTTTTATAAAATCATCAAAACCTAACTCTTTAACTTTACTTCTCAATCTATTCATATTTACAGTAAGTGCATTATCTGTCACAAACTCATCATTATTCCATAGAGTCATCATAAGACTTTCCCTTGATACAACTCTATTCTTATTTTTTAATAATAAGGTTAAAATTTTTATTTCATTTTTAGTCAATTCTAAACTTTCATCCTTGTATTTGTGCTTTATAATTCCTCTTCCTGCATCAAATATCAACTCGTCGTAGTACATAATACTACTAGAGTCACTATAATTGTAGACTCTTCTTATTATACCGTTTATTTTGGTAACTAATATATCTATAGAAAATGGTTTGGTAATATAATCATCTGCTCCATTATTTATCCCCATTATTAAATCCATATCAGAATCTCTTGATGATAAAAATATTATTGGTACATTAGAAATAGCTCTAATTTTCTCACACCAGTAAAAACCATTATATAATGGTAAGTTTACATCTAAAAGTACTACATCTGGTTTTTTGTCTATAAATTCATCTAAAACTGCTTCAAAGTTATTAATTAATTCTACATTAAATCCCCATTTATCCAATGCAAGAGCAATTTCTTTTGATAAATCAATATCGTCTTCTACTAATAAAATTCTATACATTTGCGTACTCTCCATTATTTTAATATTTAATTATGTTATAAATTATTAATATAATAACATATTTTATATAGGTTTATTGGTCAAATTCTTTAGTTAATCAACAAAGAGACTCTTATTAAAAGAATCTCCTCGTTTTTTAGTAATTTATCAATTAGTTTTTATATACTACACGCTTAAACTTACTGACAGATACTGCTCCATATATTATAAATATTATCAAGCATATAACTAAACTTAGTATATATATACTAAATAAATTAGCCATCATTAATTCTCCTGCTAACCTCAATGCAAAATAGCTAGATATTGTTGCACTTAACATTGGTAAAGTATAAAAGATAGCTACTTCTTTAAGTATAGCTCTATTTATATCTTTTTCTGTAGTACCTATTTTCAATAAAATCTTGTATTTATCTTTATCTTCATATGCATCACTATATATTTTCATATAAATTATACTTCCAGCCACAAGTGCAAATACTAAGAACAAAAATACAAGCACTACATATGCAAACTTCATCCATTGACTTTCATTTTGAGCTTTATATCCATTTTGAATATAACCATTTTTTAAACTTAGATTCTTTTCAATATTTTTAAACATCACCTGGCTATTTTCTTCTTTAGATACTTTTGCCCCATAAAAATATACTTGTTGTCCTTTATTTCTTAATTTGAAATATGTATCATCATTTACTACTATGATACTTTGATTAAATCCTGTGCCTAACACTGGAACTTTTACTTCTCCCTTTGAAATATTATATAAATGTCCATCAAGGGTTACATGAGCTTCTTTTGTAGCTACTGTTACTATAGTTTGAGGGCTTTTTAACTCTATTACATTATCTCCTCTAACTAGCTTATCACCATACTCTTTTAATTCTTCATCATGACCATTTTCTTTAAGGATATTGCTAAAATCGCTATATTTTATTATAGCATTAGTTTTGTCATAAACATTCTTACTATCTGTGTTTTCCAAAATTGTTAGCTCTGGGTTTACTGAATATTTTATCTTATTAGTATCTTTTATTATATTCTCTATTTGTGTTTTATTCACTTCATCTTTGTCCAATGAAACTATACTGACAGTATATACATTTCTTTGCTCTTGAGCATTTTGATGTATAAATTTCATTGCAACTGATGCTCCAAGAGTAGATATTGTAGTGGTTATAATTATTGCTATTATAGCATAAGTTTTATAGTTTTTATTTAATCTGTAATTTATATTGTTTATTGCAATTATATTGTTTCCATTAAATAATATTTTTTTATTTTTTATTATAATATCAAATATAACAGGAACAACTGATTTAAATAGTCCATAAGTCCCAACTATTATTATAGCTATAACAGGTATTACACTCATTATATTTCCAGTCCTTATATTAGTAGAAAGGTAATAACCATATCCTATTACTATAATTGATATTATAGCTAAAATATATATCCCTATTCCTACTTTAGGTATTTTTTCTTGCTTTTTAGATGTATTAATTAGATTTATTACGCTACTTCTACATATTGTTATAAAACCTTTTATAGCCATTACTATAAATATAGAAATAAATATCAAAGTAGTATATAGTATAGCTTCCATGCTAAGCCCATTAGATACCTTTATATCAAATCCAGATAACTTTATTATCACTACTTGAAAAAATCTAGAAGTTATTATTCCTATAATTATTCCTGTTATACAAGAACTTACCCCTATAAGCATATTTTCTACAAAATATATTCTTCCTATTGTATATAAGTCTAACCCCATAAAAGACAATATCCCAATTTCTTTTGACCTATTTTTAAAAAATATATTTGTTGCATACCAGATGAAGAAAAATAAAAATACTGATAGTATCATTATTACAGCTATTAACACTGATAATGTAAAATTTTTATTTTCTCCTTGCAATACATTTATAGCATCACCATATCTTAATAATTCAAAATTAGTTAGTACAACTACTGAAAAAACCATAGATATAAAAAATGCTAGATACGTTCTTATATTACTCTTAAAATTATTATACGCAATTCCAAGTATACTCACTTACATGTCACCTCCCATAGAGGCCAACATATCCATAATTTTTTTATAAAATTCTTTTCTGTTACTTCCTTTGTTTAATTTGCACTTTATATTCCCATCATTTATCATGTATACTTCATTAGAATAACTTGCAGTTAGAGGGTCATGTGTAATCATTATAATAGTAGCATTATTTTCTCTATTTATTCTTTCTAATGATTCTAAAAGCTCATATGCTGACTTAGAGTCTAAAGCACCTGTTGGTTCATCTGCAAATATAACTGCTGGGTTTGTAATTAATGACCTAGCTGCTGCTCCTCTTTGTTTTTGCCCTCCTGATAACTGATAAGGATATTTATCTAAATGATTTTCTAATCCAAATTTTTTGGCTATAGAAAATACCTTAGCTTCTATTTCCTTACTTTTCTTTTTTCCTAATGCTAGAGGAAGTGCTATGTTATCCATTAACTTCATGTTATCTAATAAATTGTAGTCTTGAAATATAAATCCTATTTTTTCTCTTCTTAGTTTTGACAGTTCATTATTTTTTACTTTTGATATATTAATTCCATCTAGGATTATCTCTCCTGAAGTTTGTTTATCAAGTGTAGACATAAGATTTAGTAATGTTGTTTTCCCTGCACCAGATGGACCCATTATTGCTATAAAATCACCTTCATTGACTGTAAGAGATATATTTTTTAATACATTTGTTCTAAATCCTTTTATCCCATAATCTTTTGATATATTTTTTATTTTTAATATTTCTTTCATAATAATAGCCTCCAGTTGCTAATTTTTTAATATATGTTTATTTTAAAGGTTTTATATAAATAAATCCTTAAGCAAATATTACATTTTAACTGTTAACATTACACTTTCGTAACATAGGCAAAAAGGCTATTAAAGTATTTAGTCTATAACTTTATATTATCAATTTATATTTGAGATATGTTTTTTAGCACTCTCAAAATTGTTCACTACTCTAAAATTATTTGATTTATTTAGCTCTAGCATTAATTCTGAAAATCTCTTATTTATCCTGCTTTCATCATCAATAATTGCAACAGCTTGTATCCTATAAGTCATAAATTTTTGTAATGCAATACCTGCTAATCCAGTTTTTAGATTTAAAAAATCATCTGAAAGTGAATTATTACTAAGCATAAGATAATTTATACCATGCTCCATACATATAGATATAATATCCATTATTTCTCCTTCAGAATTAAACTTACTCTCTAAAAAAATATATTTTCTGTCATTTTGTTTTTTTATATTATAATTCATTTTTATTCCTCATTTCTGTTTTAAATGTTTTCTATTAATATGGATATAGAACCTAACATATCCTCAATAAACTTTATATCTCCCCATAACATAACTCTAAGCCTATTTTCATTTTCATTATATTTCAAGTTAATAGTGGAGCCACTTGACATTGAAGTCGGATTATTTACAAGTGCCAAAAGTAAGTTTGATAAACGTGAGTATTCATTATTCGAGATACTATTTATATCAACTACTGTAGATACATTAACCTTTGGAATACATCCTAGTTCCTTATATGAATTCAATTTAAATTCTAAACCATTATTCTCATCACTCTTTACATCCATAAACCTATCTAAATCTTCTTTTGATATCCTCCATTGTTTGCCAACTTTATTAGCTTTTAATTTTTCATCTTTTATAAATTTTCTTATTGTCTTATGATGCATTTCTAAAATCTCTGCAACTTGGTCTATTGTATAAAACTTTTCGTCCATAATTACACTTACCTTTCATTTGATAATAACAATATATTAATTTAGAAATATCAAAAAGTCAAATTTATTTTGTATTTTATTGCTATTTATTAGATTTTAATACACTTTAATTCCATCTTATTGCATTCTAACATTTTCTAGTAACTTATTATAATATCTTTACTAAACTTATAAATTAAATTGCTTAATCATGTCCAACTATAATGAAAAATCTCTTAAGTAAAAAAGCAATTTGAAAAAATTTAAAATCTTTTCAAATTGCTTTTCACAGTGTATTTTTACATTTTTATATTTCAATATTTCGACTAACAAGATAACTTTTAAAAGCTTTCTAATTCTTAATATTTTCAAGCTCTAGTACCTTTTTTATACAATTATCATCTTCAAAATTCTTAGTTCTATCACAATCTCTCACTTTAAAGTCTGGAATAGTTTTAAATTCTTCATCACATACTCCATTCTTATTTAAATACATACAACTTGCCATTCTAACTATCAGACCACTATTTTTTAAGTTAAACAATACAGGATCTATACATCCACCATCTCCTCCAGTAGTTTCACCTACTAAAGTAGCAAATTTAGTTTCCTTACAAAACATAGCAAATGCCTCTGATGATGAATATATTTTTTTATCTACAAGCAAATATATATTGCCTTTAAACTTTAAGTCACTTTTCGATTTTATGGTATAGGAAGTATTTTCAAAACCACTAAAATCTTTCATAATCTCTTCTGGTGCATTTTTCTTTATGTTTGTTGGTAAGTTTTCTACAGGTTCTAATTTTATATTTCTTACACTTGTGTATTTTTTTACTATTTCATTATTATTTCTATAGATTCTATATCCATTTATTTTAACATCATTTTTTATAAGTTTAGATACAATTCCTTGCCAATATCTATCACTTCCTCCTGAATTTCCTCTTATATCGATAATTAAAGCTTTATGTTTTTCTAGAGTATTAATATATGCTTCAATTGCTTTTAAATCATTGTCTATAGGTCCATGCTTTGATGACATAGATGGTAGATACATGTATCCTACTTTACCTTTGATTGCATCTTCCAAAATTAATTCTTTTTTCTCAAAAATATCATTTGGAGCTTTTATTTTAGGATTTATAGAATTGTATCTATCAACAACTTTTTCATCATTAAGAAAATCGCACCAATCATTATTAGAATATGATTTCTTAAAAAGCTCATATCGTTTTTTATTGTCGATTAGCTCTGTATGTTTATTATTTAATTCAGATAATATGGATGACATTTCTTCTATAAATTCTTCATCATTTTCAGTACTCTTTATTCTTTTTATATATTCGTCCTTATTTTCTAACCAATCAGTATTATTAATTCTTTTATTTACATTTAAATAAGGATATCCTGTTTTTATAACATTATATACATGTTTAAAATCATCCATCTTTTCTTCTTCAGATAGTTGATTCTTTTGGGAATAAGTAGAATTACCTAATAAAATTATAAATGTTAAAATAATTACTAAAAACAATATTTTCTTTTTCATATAGTTCTCATCAACTTTCAAATTTTATATTTTAATATATTAGTACCATCATAAATCTCTAACAATAATATTTAAACTTTATTATAATTCGTATATTAGTTAGGCATCTTTAATATCTTAATATTCTTATCGTAAATAGAAATTACTATTCTTATCTTTTTTAATTTATTTTAACTCAAAATAACTTCAAACAAATCAAAATGTAAGGGTCAAATAATTACTACATTTTATCATATATCTAAAGTATTTGTAAAAATAGATAAATTATTTTACTATTTTAGGGAACACTTACTATCAAGAAATCAACATAAAACTTCAGAATAGGAGAGATATATATGGTATTTTTTATAGTAGGATTTATAGCCTCTATTATAGGTGCAATTTCTGGTCTTGGTGGCGGAATTATCATAAAACCAGTACTAGATGCAGTAACTGAACTAGATGCTTCAGTTATAAACTTTTTATCAACATGTGCAGTATTTACTATGTCTTGTTCTGCTGTTACTAAACATATTAAATATAAAACTAAATTTGAAAAACCTACGACTGTCCTACTTGGAATAGGTGCAATTTTAGGTGGTTTAATTGGTACTGAGATATTTGAATTTATAGTTGATTTTATTAACAAAGATAGGTTTATAAAGCTAATTCAAAATGGACTCCTTTTGTCTTTATTAGTAATTATACTGGTGTACATAAATCTACCTAACAAAAAACAATTCCATATAAAGAATCGTATATTTACAGTTTTACTTGGATATACTCTAGGAATGATTTCATCTTTTTTAGGAATAGGTGGAGGCCCTATAAATATAACTGCTCTGACATTATTTTTCTCAATGAATTTAAAGAGTGCATCTGTTAACTCAATAATACTAATACTATTCTCACAAGCTTCAAAGATAATAACTCTATTAATTTCAAAGTCAATACCTTCAGGACTTGAAATATCGATGTTACTATATATAATTCCAGCTGCAATCTTAGGTGGAATATTCGGTACAACTATTAATAAAAAAATAAATAAAAGTAATTTAATCATTGCTTATAATTCAGTCATGTTATTCGTTATAATGACATGTCTGTGGAATATAATAAGATTATTTTAAAGGAGAGACTATAAATGAACAAAACTAATTTATTTGAAACAGTTAAAAATGCTTATATCTATGGATATCCAATAGTAGGTATGTATGAATTACTCTATACACAAATTATTAACCCAAAGACTAAGACAACAAGTTTTAATGAATTTGCTCATACTGCCACTGTAGCATCACCAAAAACATCATTTATACCAGCACCAAACAATGATACAACATATTCAAGAGCTTGGCTAGACTTACGTGAACAACCAGCAGTAATAGAAGTTCCAGACACCAATGATAGATACTACTCTATACAATTATTAGACTTATTTACAGAAACAATTACTAATATTGGTAGAAGATTAACTGGGACAAAATCAAATAAATTTACTGTTATTGGACCAGATTGGAATGGTGATTTACCTAAAGATACCAATGTAATTAAAAGTGATACACCTTTTGCACTAGCATTTTTAAGGGTTCTTATCAATGATAAAAATGATGTTCAGGAAGTTAAAGATATACAAAACAAGTTTAGAATACATAGACTCTCCGAGATGTCTAACAAGACACATCATGATGAACATGATACCAAAGATTTGCCAATATATAAAAATTCAAATTACCATGAATTTTTTGAAACCCTTAATAACATACTTTTATTAATCCCAACCTTAAAAACTAGAACAGACATATTATCATCAAAACAGCTAAAAGAAGTTCCTGATGATATATTAAATGAAGCTTGTAATAGTGCGAAAAAACTTATTAATGAAGGTGGCTTAGCATTTGGAGAATCCCATAACTTCTGGAGAGTTGCTCGAAAAGGTATTGGTAATTATGGAGAAGATTATTTACAACGTTCAGTAGTGTGGCATAAAGGTGCTTTAGCTAATCAACCAGAAGAATCTTTATACCCAAGCACTTTCCAAGATAGTACTGGTCAATTTTTAGATGGAAATTTTGATTATGAGATAAAGTTCAATAAAAATGAACTTCCTCCTGTTAGCCAATTTTGGTCATTAACGATGTATTTGTTTAAAAATGCGTTCTTAGTAGATAATGAAATTGACCGCTACTCTATTGGAGACCGTACAAAAGGGCTATTTTACGATGAAGATGGTTCACTAACCATATATATACAAAATAAATCACCTAAAGATAAAAATAAAATATCAAACTGGCTACCATCACCTAAAGATAAATTTTACATGACACTAAGATTATATGGTCCAAGTGAAGATGCTATTTTAGGTAAATGGTTACCTCCAGTTGTTACTAGAGTAAATCAATAAATTTGTTAATCCCAGATTGACCAAGCATTCTAAAACAATAGAACAGAAAATTTATAAAACAGGCGAAATTGAAAATGGTCTAGTTCAATGTGATAACCCTAAAAAAGCTCAAGATTATTTAGACTTATTTGATAAGTTTACTCCATTTGTAAATATACCATTTTGGTTGCAGTAAATTTTAAAATACCTATTTTGAATTTGTTATTTCAAAATAGGTATTTTATTATGATTTTAATTTGATTTTGTATTTTATATATTATATCTACTTCTTAGATATTGTATCTACTTCATATATATATCTATTAAGTATAGCTTCTAGCATTTCTTGTCTTCCAGACTTATTCTTTATCACTGGCATTTGTAGTGCATAAGTTTCTAATTCTTTAAATCCAACTTTACCATCTACTATGTCTTTACCTATACCTTCACTAAAGCTTGAGTATCTTTCTTTAGTAAAGTTTTCAAATACCTCATCTTCTAATAATTTATGAGCTACTAATAATCCCTTTGCAAATGTATCCATACCTGCAATATATGCTAGGAATAAGTCTTCCACTTCAAAAGATGCTCTTCTTACTTTAGAATCGAAATTGAAGCCTCCTGGAGCTATTCCCCCTTGTTTTAACACTTCATACATAGCAAGTGTTGCATCATATATATTTGTTGGAAACTGGTCTGTATCCCACCCTAATAATAGGTCTCCTTGATTCGCATCTATACTTCCTAAAACATCATTTATTCTTGCCATATTCAATTCATGTTGGAAAGTATGACCTGCAAGTGTAGCATGGTTTGCTTCTATATTCATTTTGAAGTATTTATCTAGATTATACTTTCTCAAAAATCCCAAAACAGTAGCAGTATCAAAATCATATTGATGTTTAGTTGGCTCTTTTGGTTTAGGTTCTATTAAAAACTGCCCAGTAAATCCTATTTCTTTAGCATAATCTATAGCCATTTGTAGAAATCTTGCGAAGTTGTCCATTTCAAGCTCTGTATTAGTGTTAAGTAAAGTTTCATAACCCTCTCTTCCACCCCAGAATACAAAGTTTTCTCCTCCTAAATACTTAGTTATTTCCATGGCTTTCTTAACTTGAGCTGCTGCATAAGCGTAAACATTAGCATTACATGTTGTAGATGCACCATGAACAAATCTTGGGTTTCCAAACATATTAGCAGTTCCCCATAATAACTTTATACCTGTTTCTTTCATCTTAACTTTTATGTATTCAACTATTTCATCTAATATCTTGTTTGTTTCTTCTAAATTTTTGCCTTCTGGAGCTATATCTCTGTCATGAAAACAGAAATACTCAATTCCCATTTTAGACATAAATTCAAATCCTGCATCAACTTTAATCTTTGCAATTTCAATTGGGTCTGTTATATTATTCCAAGGTCTCTCCACTGTACCTACTCCAAATGGGTCATTACCTTCTCCACATAAAGTATGCCAGTAACTCATTGCAAATCTTAAGTGCTCTTTCATAGTCTTATTTCCTACTACTTGTTCAGGATTGTAGTATCTAAATGCTAACTCATTGTTAGATTGTGCTCCCTCAAAGTTTATCTGTCCTATTCCTTTAAATATTTCACTCATTTCATATCCTCCTAATGTTTTACACATATGATGTATGTAATATTTTTCTCAATTTAAACTATCTTTTATTTTCATTCTTAAAATATTTTTATTCTTCATCTTTAAAATTAACTACTTCATCTAATAATTTAAAATCATCTTTTAAAGATTTATATATCTTTTTATACAATCTATGATATCTCTTGTATGTATCTACATTTTGATTTATTGGCTCTAATTTAGTTGAAGTTTTTATTATAGTCTCACAAGCTTTCTGGACATTTTCGTATATACCAGCTCCTACTAATGCAAGAATTGCAACTCCTAGTGCTGGCCCTTCACTTGAATTTATAGTATATACATCTTGATTAAACAGGTCTGCTTGCATCTGTCTCCATACTTTACTTTTTCCACCTCCACCTGAGGCTCTTACTTCATTTACTTCTATATTAAGTTTTTCTATTATATCCATACAATCTTTTAGACTATATGAAACGCCCTCCATAATTGCCCTTGCCATTTCTCTTTTAGAATGTATTGGAGATAATCCAAAGAATACTCCTCTTGCATAAGGGTCGAGATGAGGAGTTCTCTCCCCCATCATGTATGGTAGATAAAGTAATCCATTACATCCTGTTGGTACTTGACTTACTTGACTATTTATAATTTCATATACATCTTTACCTAAAGAGTTTGACACTTCCAGCTCGCTTTGACAGAAATTATCTTTAAACCATTTTAGTGACAATCCAGCTCCTTGAGTAACTCCCATAACATGCCATGTATTTGGTATTGCATGACAAAAAGTATGAACTCTACCTTCCTTATCAATTTTCGGTTCCTTTGTATATGCAAAGACTACACCAGATGTACCAATAGTAGATGAAACTATTCCATCTTTAACTATTCCATTTCCTATTGCTCCTGCTGCTTGGTCTCCAGCTCCACCTACAACTATTGTTCCTTCTTTAAGTCCTGTTAAGTTTGCTACTTCCCTAGTCACATATCCTGTAATCTCTTGAGATTCATAAACTTTACCTAAAAGACTTTTATCTATATTTAACTTGTCTAGTACTTCATTACTCCAATTTCTTTTTCTTATATCAAGTAACTGCATACCACTCGCATCTGATACTTCTGTAGCATATTCGCCTGTTAATTTGTATCTTATATAATCTTTTGGAAGAAGTATTTTATTAGTATTTTTATAAATGTCAGGCTCATTATTTCTAACCCACAATATTTTTGATGCTGTAAATCCTGTAAGCGCTGGATTGGCAGTTATTTCAATCAATCTTTCTTTACCTACCAAATCAGTTATCTCTTCACATTCTTTTACTGTACGTTGGTCACACCATATTATAGAGTTTCTTAGGGTATTCCCTTCTTTATCTAGCATAACTAAACCATGCATCTGTCCTGATAATCCAATTCCTTTTATACATTCACTGCTTATATCTGAACTTTGAATTACATGTCTTATAGATTCAACTACAGCTTCCCACCAATCATTTGCATCCTGTTCTGCCCAACCTGCTTTCTCTTGTATAAGAGGATATTCATATGTACAACTTTCTATAGTATTTCCTAGTTTATCAAATAAGACTGTCTTAGTACCTGATGTACCAATATCTACACCTAATACATACTCCAACTTCATCCCTCCTTGAGACATCACTTAATAATTATCGTTTTCCTAATTCAATTTTTTTATATTTTAGGCATATTTTACTTGCTTTATTTTTGTTAGTATATTAAACTAACTTATGAACTAATAATAAAATATTTAATTATCTTTGTCAATGCAAAATAGCCTTTTATTTTTGTCTAAAAAGTATTACAATATTATTTTAAGGAGGAATATCAAATTGGTTACTGATAAATACACTATTCGAGAAATGAATGAAAGATTGGTACTTGAACAAATTATAAAGAATGGTCCTATTTCTAGAGCAAGTATAGCCTCTACTATAGGATTAAATAAAGCAACTATATCTGCTATTACCAAAAAACTTATCGATGAGTCTCTGATTCATGAAATAGGAATTGGAAATAGTACTCATAGTGGCGGAAGAAAGCCCATACTTTTAGTATTCAACAAATGTGCAGGGATTTCTTTAAGTATGGATATTGGATATGACTATATATTTTCTTCTCTATCTTACTTAGATGGGACTATTATAAAATCTAAGAAATTAATGGATATACAAGTAAATAAAGATAATGTTATACAATTAATAGATGAAATTATAGATAGCTATAACATATCCAAAATAGATACTCCTTATAATGTAATAGGGCTTACTTTAGCTATACATGGGATTACTTGTGAAAATAACATATTATTCACTCCATATTATAACCTCAATGAGATTGATTTATATGGTATCCTAAGTAAAAAATACGACTTCCCTATTCATATAGAAAACGAAGCAAACTTAACAGCTTTAGCTGAGAGTACTTTTTCAACTGTACATAATTCACTACTTAGTCTTAGTATTCATAGTGGATTTGGTTCAGGCATTATAATAAACAATAAATTATATAGTGGTAGAAATGGCATGAGTGGCGAAATTGGTCACACTATTATCATGCCTAATGGTAAACTATGTCCTTGTGGAAATCGTGGTTGTTTAGAACAATACTGCTCAGAGAAGAAAGTGTTTGAACAAATTTGTTCTTTAGAAAATATTCCTAAAATAGACCCTGATATGGTAAAACAACTATACTATGAAGATAATGAGAATACTAAAAAAGTTATCCATGAGTTTTGTAGTTATCTATCACTAGCTATAAACAACGCTATTGCAACTTATGCTCCTGAGATAATATATTTAAACAGCCAAATAATCAGAAATATACCTGAAATATTAGAGATTACAAAAGATATGCTAGTTAGCTCTTTTAACAAAGGCATAAATATAGAAATTTCATCATTGGGTTCTGAGGCATCTCTATATGGTGGCTCTGCTGTCAATATTAAAAGCTTCTTAAATATACAAAACCTAACTTTGATGAATGAAATAAATGATAAAATAGCTGTATTATAATATTGAATAATCTGAGAACTAGCTTATTTAAGCTAGTTACATTTTTTAATATCAAATTGAATCTATCTATTACTTTTACTAAGATTGTAATAGGATAAAAAATACAACTACATCTAAATCAGCATTTACAACGGATGAATCACTTCATAAGTCACTTTATTTAATAGCTTTAAGATTATATAAGTGAATTCAAAGTCTTAGAAACTGACCTAATTATTAAATCAATAAAATATTCATCTTAATTAAATATTAGTTATAGTAATTATGAAAGTCAAAAAAGTTAAGAATATCTTCAGACATGTTCTATTTTTATAAGGATATAAATAATCTTAAATAAGGGTTATGACTATATAGCCATAACCCCTTTAAATTGTATATTCCAAAATCAAATTTATTCTGTAGTTAATACAAAATTATTTGCATTCTTTTCTCAGAAGTTATATATTAATTAAATCTTAATATATATTGTATTTATTCATCATCAGATAATAAACTTGCTGTTGGCTCAACAATAGAAATATTATCTTTACCTATTTTCTCCAGTTTTACTGCTAATTCTTTTGCGTCTGAAAAAGCTGATTCAACAACCATACCTAAATTTAGCCCTGAAATAATCTTAATTCTGTTATCACTACTAGCCTCTAATAACGCTGCATTGCATGGTGTTCCACCTAGTAAATCTACCATTATGACTATTTCTGAACTTTCCTTGTATACTTCCAAAGCCTTTTTAAGTTTTTTTATTGTTCCTTCAATTCCATCATCTTGTTTCATATTTACAGTAGGATAATCTATAGAATTTCCTATTATCATTTTTGCAGAATTTAATACTTCCTCAGCCATATTTCCATGACTCATTAAAATAATACTATTCATTTTAATACACCTCTCTAAATCTATAAAATATCTACAAGATAAGTTTTCTTGTCATCAGGTGTCATTATAGTCGTTATTTCAATTCCTTCATCTAAAAGTTTTTTAAATGCTTCTTTCTCTTCCTCTGTAACACTGATATTAGGTTTTAATACTGTTGTATCTTTTCTACTTGACATATTTCCTACATTTATATTGTGTATTTTTAATCCAGCTTCTACAAATGGAATAAGGTCAACAGGAGACTTAACAATTAATAATACATTTTGCCCTTCATACTTTCCAGCAGTAATATTTTTTATAGCAGTCTCTTCTGTAATTATGGATGATGCTATTCCAGCAGGTGTAGCCATTCTTAGAACTTGTTTTTGAACAGAATTATTAGCTACTGCATCATTTACTACCATTAATCTTGTAACACCTAACTTATTACTCCACATAGTTGCAACTTGACCATGGATTAAACGGTCATCTATACGAATATTTTTTATACCTTTCATTTCCATATCTAATATCACCCTTTCCTTATTTTAAAATACCTAATGCATATAAAATTATTGAAACAACCATTACACCTAAAATTAAGTATATAGGCTTTATGTTCTTTTTAAGAGCCCAATAAACAACTAAAACTAAAATTGCAGGAACTAGTCCAGGCATAATTTGGTCTAATATTTCTTGACCTTTCATTGTAAAGTCCCCTTGTTGAAAATTCAAAGCAACATTAGCTTTTACTACAGATGGTATTAATGCTCCCACCACCATTAATCCTAAAATAGATGTGCTCTCAGTTAAAATCTTCAAACTTTTTTCAATTGAAGATATTAGCTTAGTACCTGATGTATATCCAGCATTAAATAGTGGTATACTTAATAATTTTAACGCTACACTCACTGCAATCCATAATAAGATTCCAAATGGACTTCCATCTATAGCCATGTTAGCTGCTATTGCTCCAAAGATTGTCCATGGAATAACAACAAATAAACTATCTCCTAAACCTGCCACTGGTCCCATCAATCCTGTTTTAATTGAAGTAACAGCCTCTTCAGTATCTTCACTTGATAATTCCTCCATAGCTACATTAATACCCAAAATATAAGGTGCAACCCATGGATTAGTATTGAAAAACTGTAAATGATTTAACACAGCTTTTTGAAGTTTTTCTGGGTTATCTTTATATACTACCTTTAAAAATGGTAGTACTGCATAACAATATGCTAAAGCTTGCATCTTCTCATAATTTGAAGAAACAGAACTTGTGAAAAACCAACGCCATAGAACACTTTTCTTAACTTTTTCATTTGATTTATTTACTGATACATTATCACTCATCTTCATCCATACCTCCTGCCACAGTATAATGTTGTGCTTGATTTTCTACATTCTTTTTGTAAATTATAAGTGCAATTGCTCCTCCAATTAAAGCTACACCTAACAATGGTACTTTCATATATACTGCTAAAACAAAACCAATTACTAAATAACTAAAATACTCCTTAGCAGGAAGGTATCTAAGTAATAATCCTATTCCTACTGCTGGAAGTAATCCTCCAGCTACTGTTAAACCACCTGTTAACCATTCAGGTGTATATTTTAAAATTGTGTTAATTAAAGAAGGTCCAAATATTACAGATAAAGCAACTGGAATACCTGTTGTAGCTGCTGTTAATAATACTCCTAACATTTGCATATATGTTATATTTTTGTAATTTCCTTTTCTAGCTCCATCTTCTGCTTTATGAACTAGCCATATACCAATAGTATTTCTAAGAACATCTAACTGTACCATCAATAAAGCAACTGGAATACCTATAGAGATTCCTACAGATGCTTCTTGCTTAGTTGTAATAGTTATAAATGTTGCTACTATACTTGCTGTCTGATAATCAGGTATTGATGCTCCACCAAAGTTACTAATACCTAATGATAATAATTGTAGTGTCCCTCCGATATATAAACCTGTGTTTATATCACCTAAGATAAGACCAGTAATAAAACCTGCTGTTACTGGTTGATATGTTCCAAACATTGTTGAATTTTTTTCATAGTTTATAAAAAATCCATATACTACTATTAATAATAATTGCCATAATTGTGGTTCCATTATGATTTCACCTCGCTCAAAATATTTTTTAACTCTTCAAAGTTATATTTAGAATTTTGCTTTAAGAAAATAGGAATTTCTTCAAGAGGGCATTTAATCTCATAAATTTTTCCACCTTCATAACTGACCCCACTAAAGATATTCTCCCATGTATATCCTTTTGGCAAATATACTTTTCTACTTCTATCTTTATAATTCATTATTGGAGCAACCAAAATTTCATCTCCAAGCATATATGTATTATCAATCTCCCAAGCTTTATCATCTTTAGGAAATTCATAAAATAAAGTTCTCATAACTGGTATGCCTTCTTCATGAGCTTCTTTCATCAATTTTGATAAATAAGTTTTTATACTCTCTCTAATTTTGATAAACTTTGTAAGGATTGTTTCAACTTCTTCACCATAAGACCATATTTCATTAGGAGCTCCTGTTACCATTGAACCTCCACCTTTATTTGATAATGGTTTGCTATGAGGCAATCTATCTCCATGCATTCTTAAAATTGGTGAAAAAGTAGCATATTGGAACCATCTTACCATAAGTTCTCTAAATTCTGGGTCTTTAGGATTTCCTCCATGGAAACCTCCAATATCTGTTGTCCACCATGGTATACCTGCTAGTCCCATATTTAATCCTGTATTTACTTGATTATTAAAAGCTTCAAAACTAGAATCAATATCACCAGACCATACTAAAGCTCCATACTTTTGAGCTCCTGCCCAAGCTCCTCTTACAAGAGTTACAACAGACTCTGTATCATCATGTAAACCATGATAAATCATTTTTAAATAATCAATAGGATAAATGTTACCACAACTTAAAACATTTCCTTTTTTATATCTATAGTTATCAAAATCATAAACAGAATATCCAGGTTCAGCTACATCTAACCAATAATAGTTAATTCCAAGCTGTTTATAATTTTTATCTATTCTATCCCAAACATAGTCTCTTGCATCTCTGTTTGTCATATCTACAAATACCGTATTTCCTTGAATTTGCATTGTCATTCTGACACCGCGATTAACATTAACTAAATAACCATTTTCTAAATAATCATTGTAGTTTTCTGCATCACTTTGAACTGTAGGCCATACAGATACCATTGGCTCTACTGAATACTCTTCTTTTAGTTTCCTAACTAATTCCTTGGGATTTTTCCAATAATCTAGGTCAAATTTATATTCACCTTGTTTAGGCCAATGAAAATAGTCAATTGCAATTGATGAAAGTTTAATTCCCCTTTTAGAATATTCTTCCACAACATCTAAAACTTCTTCTGAAGTTCTATATCTTAATTTACTTTGCCATAGCCCCAAAAGGTTTTCAGGCATCATAGGAACAGTTCCTGTAACTTGAGAGTAATTTTTATTTAGCTCTTTTGGGCTTTCTCCACAAGTAATCCAATAGTCTATAAATTTCGTAGAAAACATCTTCCATTCTGTCATATTTTTGGCAAAAGATACTTTTCCAATCCCTGGATTATTCCATAAAAATCCATAACCTAAACTAGAAATATAAAAAGGAACTGATATTTGAGAATTTCTTTGTGCCAATTCTAGCACAGTATTCTTTAAATCTAAAAATTTATGTTGATATTGTCCCATTCCAAAAACTTTTTCAGAAGGCTCAGACTCAAATCTAGTAGTCACTTCAAAGTCTCCATTATAACTTGGTCGATATTCTCTTGATTTTAATTTAAGAGTAGAGTTGAAGTCTTTGGTAATTTCTATTGTACCTACATCTTCCCCACCATCATCATGTTTTACAGCTCTTAATCGAATATACTCTTTCAATAATATTTCATTTTTATCATTGTAAAAAGTGATTCTATCTCTATGGTCTAAGACAGCCTTTATCTTTCCATTTTTAATGATTACACTACCATCTTCATTTTTATTAATTATAATATCGTCTTTATTTAACTTAGGTTTTTCGTTAAGAGCATAGTTTTCATCAACAAAATTTTGGTCTACAAATGACCTGATACGTAAAGAATTTTTTCCCCATGCTTCTATTCGCAATAGTTCATTGTCAAATCTTTTTTCAATATAATCTTCAAATATTCTTACCACAGCCACCCTCCTAAATAGATGATATAGTGTTATATTTAATGTACTGTTAGGTCAACTACTTTAATAGATGAATTGATGTAGATGATTTTATCTTATCATTTATTTGTACATTAAACTAACTTACCAATAATATACTTTATTTGACTCTATTTGTCAATCGTTTTCCATAATTTAACGTAATTTTCCAATTTAATAAAAAATAATACTTTTTAATGTCTTAAATTTCTTTTAATTTATATTTTTTAGTTTGTCATGATTAGAAAGTATAACAAATCATATATTTTTAGTAATTTTTTTGTACTGCCCCATATGTATTAAATCATTCTATAATGGTAATTGGTATAATTTGAATTTGTTAGTAATTTAATTAATTAATACATGTTTTAAATATAATTTATGGATTTTATGACAAAAACAAAAGATACTAGCTTTAACAAACTAGTATCTTCAAGAGTTTTATTCTTTTAATTTTAAAATTACTACAAATTTAATTTATATAAATAATCATTTTATAAATTCATTTATATTATTATAGGTATTCAATACTCTTTTAATAGTAAATAATTATCATACTTTCTAAAAATATATTTATTTTTCTTCTTCAGATTCATCAAATCCAACTATTGGTATATTCAAATTGTATTCATTAAGTAATTTTTCCAACTCTTCTATAAAAATTCCTTTACCATCTACCATTTGTACATCATTTATTTTGTTTCTCAAATCAGTGCAACCGCATAATTCACCAGACCACTTCTCAGAACTACATGTCTTATTATAACCACAGCTTGGGCTACCATCTATTGCAATAATACTTTTTATATTGTAATTATTTTTTAAGTATTCATCAAACTGCATTATATAAGGTACCAACATTTGTCTACACTGTTCTCTAAAAAACATATTATCAAACTGTTCTTTTACATGTCCCCATCTATTTATTCCATGCATAATTATCTCTGGGCAAGGTAGTTGAATTATTCCATATCCATTATTTATTAAATCTACTGCTATATTTTGTGCACCTTTAAATTCTGATGAGCCCTCTACTTTGGAGTTACAGTTTAATATACAATGACATACTACTACAATCTCTCTACTTCTTTTCATAATAATCTCCTTAGTTATTCTTAACTTTAATAATACTATATATTTCGCCAATTATATTATTTATTTGCTCTATATTCGTAATATTCTATATAGAAATATACAATTAGTAATCTTTTATAATCTATAATATGATAAATGTATACATTTTTTAGGAGGTATTATAATTGAATACTAAAAAAATCACGTTTTCTTCAATGTGTATAGTTATTAACATTGTCTTAGGTATATTTATATCTATGATAAACATACCTTTATTATTTTTAGATACAGTTGGTACTGTACTTGGGGCTGTTGTATTAGGTCCTTTTTGGGGTGCTCTTATTGGTGGATGCACAAACTTAGTTTTAGGTGTTATATCAGGACCTACAAATATTCCTTTTGCTCTTGTAAATATTGCTCTTGGTCTTATTGTTGGTTATATTTCTAAGAAAAAAGGGTTTGGCTATAAAGAGGCTCTTATCACAGGAATAATTTTAGCTGTTGTTTGTCCTTTAATTGGTACTCCTATTTCAGTTTTATTATTTGGAGGATTAAGTGGAAGTGGTGCTGATTTATTGGTTGGTTTTTTAGTTCAATCTGGGCAGAAGATATTTACTGCTGCATTCTTTCCAAGAATTCTCAGCAATATAGTGGACAAGCCTTTATCTTGTATCATGGTTGTATATTTTATAAGTAAAATGCCTAAAGGTTTTATAAGCCAATATAGTAGAAATACGTCTAGTTCGTCTTAATGAGTTATTTATACATATGATTTCTTAATAAAGTCATAGACTTATCTTTGTATAATATTTTTTATTAGGCCTTAATATTAACAATTTAATTAGATAGTATTTAAATTAATTTAATTATCTAATTTATTACTCAAAAAGAGATATTGCAGAAACATTCAATATCTCTTTTTGTATTTCTATGTTATCCATATTCAATTGTTTATTTTAATCTACTATTAAACTATAAATTTATTCTTTATACTTGTTAAGATTATTTGACTTATATACAGAATCCTCTATATATTATAATACAATTGTAACTTTAAAACTTGTATAATATCTTTTAACTAGATTTATCTAGATACTTGAAGAACTAGTTATTTAGTTAAATAAATACACACTAAATCTTCTCTATTTTATTTTTTAATTTTTCTGTAATTGTATATAACTTTATCTCAAATGTTCATAAAATTATTTTCTTTTATTAACACTCTACTGTTCCTACTGCTTTTCCTACACATCCACAAACTTCCATTCTACTCTTAACAAACTCTTTAACTGAATCTAAACCTTTTTTACCATACTTCTTAGGGTCAATCACTTCTGGGTCAGAATTAAGTACATCCTTAACTCCATTACTATAAGCAATCCTTAATTCTGTTGCATAATTAACCTTACAAATTCCTCTTTTTATAGATTCTTTAATCATCTCATCTGGTATTCCAGACCCTCCATGTAACACTAATGGAACTGATACCACTTCTCTAATCTGGGACAATCTATCTAAATCAAGCTTTGGTTCTCCTTTATATAGACCATGTGCTGTACCTATTGCTACTGCTAGAGATGATACTCCTGTTCTCTCTACAAACTCTTTTGCTTCTAGTGGGTCTGTGTATGCTCCACCATCTCCACCATCTAAGTCGTCTTCCTTACCTCCAACTTTACCTAATTCAGCTTCAACAGGTATATCTGAAGGCATACATGCATCTACAACAGATTTGGATATTGAAATATTGTCTTCGTAACTTTCATGAGAACCATCAATCATAATAGAAGTATATCCAACTCTAAGTGCTTGCATAGCTAGTTCAAAACTTGAACCGTGGTCTAAGTGCATTGCTACAGGTATACTTGCCTTTTCTGATGCTACCTTTACATTTGCTAAATAATAATCTAGCCCTGCATACTTTATTGTTGAAGGTGTCGTTTGTAGTATTACAGGTGATTTAAGTTCCTCAGCAGCATCTATTACTGCCATAACCATCTCCATATTTTCTACATTAAATGCACCTACTGCATAATGTCCTTCTTGTGCATCTAATAATATTTGTTTAGTTGTCACTAATGCCATAATTCATCCTCCTATATACTTATACTGATTTCTTCATTATTTAATTTCGATACTATTTCTCTACTTGTTTTACTATTTAGTAACTCATTTAAAAATTCTTCGTGCATTAACTTTGAAGATAGCTGAGCCAGTGTCTTTAAGTGTAAATTATCATCACTATCTGTTGCTGCTATCATAAATATAATATTTACTAAACTTCCATCCTCTGATTCAAAATCAAATCCTTCTTTTGATACGCCTACTGCTACACGTGGTATTTTTACTGCATCTGTCTTTGCATGTGGTATAGCTATCCCCATCCCAAAACCTGTAGACGATATTTCTTCTCTCTTATAAATTTCTTCTTTAAATTTATTCTTATCTGAAAGAACACCTGATTTATCAAGTATTTCAACCATCTCATCAATTACATCTGCTTTCTTTTTTCCCTTAACATTTAAAACTACTGTTTCTTCATCATATAAAGTTATGCCATTAGATACGTTTTCCAATCTTGTAATGTTATCTGTGCTTTTATGTCTATTTTCATTTTTAATTTCAGTTGAATTTTCTGTAGTAGTTTTGTTATTTACTACTTTAGGTGTAACCACCATATAAAGTATGGCTCCTACTAATGAACCTACCAATATACACCCTACCCATAAAAGTGGCTTATTGACTAATCCTAGAACCAAAAATCCTCCATGTGGAGCTGGTACCTCTATTTTCATTATATAAGTTAAAATTGCTGATATTGATGAACCAATCATAAGTACTGGCAACACTTTTAATGGATTCTTTGCTGCAAAAGGTATTGCTCCTTCTGTTATATGAGTACTACCTAGTATATAGTTAATTAACCCTGCTGCTCTATCTTCTTCTGTAAATCTGTTTTTAAATAAAGTAGATGCTATTGCTATTACTAATGGTGGTGTTATACAAGCTGCAGATACACCTGCCATAAATAAATAGTTTCCTTGTCCTAGAAGCATTGTTCCAGTTACATATGCTGCTTTATTCACTGGACCTCCCATATCAAATGCTGACATACAACCTATTACGATTCCTAATATTATAGGACTTGAATTTTGTAATCCTGAAAGGAAGTTCATCATAGCATTGTTAAGTGCTGAACATGGCCCTCCAAGCAATAACATAACTACACCGACAAAACCTACACTGACTATAGGGATTATAAAAATTGATTTAAGACCTTCTAACTGTCTTGGTAATTTTCTTAATATATGTACAAATAAATTTACTAAGTAACCTGCTAAAAATCCTGCTATAATTCCACCTAAAAATCCTGAACCTGTGTCAAAGGATATCATTCCTCCAACAAGACCCGCTAACATACCAGGTCTTCCTGATATAGATTGAGCTATAAATGCTGCTAATACAGGAACCATCAAATTCATAGAATATCCACCAACAGATTTTAATGTAGCTGCTATCTGATTATACTGTTCTGAATTTGGGTCAAATGAGTAAATACCCCACAAAAATGATATGGCAGTTAGTACTCCACCTGCTACTACTAAAGGTAACATATGAGATACACCATTCATTAAGTCCTTATATAACTTTTGACCAAATGATAAATTACCTTCTTCTTTAAGTTTGCTACTTGATGTACTTCCTTTTCTAATAGGGGCTTTCTCATCAATACATTTTTGTATAAGTTCAGTAGCTTTGTGTATACCTTCTTTGACAGGTACTTCTATTACTGGCTTTCCATTGAATCTATCCATATCGACGTTTTTATCACAAGCCACTATTATTGCATCTGCCATTTCAATATCTTTTGCTGTTAGTTTATTTTCTACTCCTATAGCTCCATTCGTTTCAACTTTTATATCACAACCTAATTCTTTGGCAGCTTTTTTTAATGCTTCTTCTGCCATAAAAGTATGAGCTATCCCAGTTGGGCAACCTGTTACACCTAGAATCATCCTCTTACCCATTTTTATACCACCTTTCTAACTTTTATATTTTTTATATAATCTTCTACATTCTCCAAATTACCTATACCATTACTTTCAGCTACACTTGCACCTGTTGCTGATGACCTTTTTAATGCATTTTCAATATCTTCTTGATTTTCTAACCATATACTCAAAAAAGCAGCCAATGCAGAATCTCCAGCACAAGCAGAACTAACAACTGTAACCGGTTGAGTACTAGCATAATAAATCGATTTTCCATTATAAAAATAAGAACCCTTTTCCCCTAGAGTTAGCAAGATATTTTGAGCACCTTTCAAGTGTAATAGCTTAAGTACATCTTTAATATCTTCTTCATCTCTTACAATAATTCCAAATATATCTTTGATTTCTTCATCATTTGGCTTTATCAAATATGGATTATATTGTAGTAATTCCTTTAGTTTTGGTGAACTTATATCCAGTATTATTTTTATATTTTTATTTTTACAAATTTTAAATATCTCTTCATAGTAATTATCATCAATTCCAGGTGGTAGACTCCCACTTATCGATAGATGACTTATATCTTCTAGAGACTCTATCTTCTCCAACATATCTAGCTTTTGTTTTTCATCTACATATGACCCAGAGTTAACAAATTTAAACTCGTCACTCCCATCATTTAAAAATATATTTATACGAGTCGTATCTTCTACCCAAGTGGGTAATACATCAAACCCTCTTTTTTCACTTTCCTCAACTATATATCTTCCTGAAAATCCTCCAAAAAAACCTAATATTTTGGATTCTATACCATAATGACCTAGTACAAATGATACATTTAGACCTTTTCCATTAGGAGAATATATAGCATTAGATGTACGATTTACTAATTTGCTTTTTATACCATTAGTAGATATATTCATGTCTATTGCTGGATTAGTAGTTAATGTATATATCATTGTCTTCCCCCTTGCTTCTGTTGTGTATATTTTCATTATAATAAAAAAGTCTATGAAAATCTTTTCACAAATAGAAAATCGATTTTCATAGACTCTTCAATTTAATTCTCAGAATTATTATACCTAACCATATAGTCTATAATTATCCTAGATATAATATACAAGGGTAACCTAGATGATACTTCATATTCAGAAATTGATATATGCTCATGCTTATATCCTACAATATATAAATCTGAATACTTTATAAGTTTTGCATTTTCACTACAACAACATGTTATAACTTTAGCTCCTCCTAAATTGGCATTTTGTGCTGACTCTACAAGTTCCACAGTATTTCCATTCAATGAAAAAATAATTATAAGCTCATCTTTTTTTATTGATTTAGATTTTATTTTCATTATATTAGGGTCATTTATAAAGACCACATTGAAATCGAGCAGTTGCAATTTAAGACTAAACTCTTTTGCTACATATTCAGTAAGTCCTCTTGCTAAAATATATATCTTACTAGACTCGTTTATAGCTTTTATTATATTAATTAATGTAGTTAAAGATATTTGTTCTATAACCCTTTGTGCTTCAATAAAAGATTTATTTATTATATCCCCCATATTTTGTATATCATCATTTTCATCTTTTACTGTTAATCTATACCTTAGTTCATTAAATCCATTTAAACCACATTTTCTAATTGCCCTTGAAACAGTTGCTGGAGATGAATATGTTTCATGAGCAATCTCTACTATAGATAATTCTGGTAATATCGACTCATTTTCATTTATAAATTTAATTATTTCAAGTTCTGTCTTGGTTAGATTTTCAGAATTACTTTTGTTTAGCTCAATTATCATATTTTTCTCTCCTTATATCTAAGTTTGTCTATCTAATTTTATCAAATATTATATAAATAATATATTCCCTCTTAACTACTTATTTTTATACACAATTAAGATTTAGTCAATGTCTATATATGTAAATTTATAATATCATAATTTCGTACTTCAATTTATTATAATATTCTGTAATAAAAATAAACAGGCTATACCACTGAAAAAATCTATATTCAGGTGTATTAGCTTTCTTTTTTATCTAGCATCTCTTATTTTTAATATGACTTATTTCCTAACTGTTGTACACTAGTTATGAGATTAAATATTTGTATTGTGGTAGCAGTCATATTATCACTAGCAATTTTTTTATCCATAGCCTCTTCTATTGTCATAGCTCTATTTACTATAGAAAAATAAGCATCTATGCCGTCTTCATTACACTTAACTGCATCTTCTGTTGTTGCTCCAGCCAAACCTATTACTTTTATCCCATATTTTTTAGCCAATTTTGCAACTCCTATTGGTGCCTTGCCCATAGCAGTTTGCTTATCCAATCTACCTTCTCCTGTTATTACAAAGTCTACATCTTTCAACTCATCCTCTAATTTAATTTCTTCTAATATTATTTTTATGCCAGATTCTAACTTTGAATTTAAGAATCCTAAAAAGGCAAATCCTAATCCACCTGCTGCTCCTACCCCTTCTACATTGGCTATATCTTTGTCCAAATCATTTTTAACTACATTAGAAAAATTTCTAAGCCCATTATCTAACTCTTCAATTATTTCTCGTGTTGCACCTTTTTGAGGTCCATATATGTATCCAGCTCCATTTTCTCCAAACAGTGGATTGTTTACATCACAAGCTATTTTAAAGTTACATTCATCTAATTCTTTTAGTCTATTATCTATTTTTATGTGTCTTATTTTGTTTAAAACTTTTCCACCTAAATCTACTAATTTATTATTCTTATCATAAAACTCAAACCCTAAAGCTTGAAGCATACCTACTCCTGCATCATTGGTAGCACTTCCACCTAATCCTACTATAAAATTTCTACAGCCCTTATTTATTGCTTCTTTTATTATTTCTCCAACACCATAAGTTGTAGTGTATAAAGGATTTCTAAGTTCAGTTGGGACTAATGTCAATCCTGATGCTTGAGCAATTTCTATTATTGCAGTATTAGTATCTTTTAATAATCCATATGTCGCATTTACTTTCTTAATTATTGGCCCAGTAACTTCTATAGTTTCTTTTGTCCCATTCATTCCTTGAACTAAAGCATCTACTGTTCCTTCACCACCATCAGCAAGTGGTAGTATCTTTACTTTTGCATTTTTTTCAACTTTTAATATCCCTTTTTTGATTGCATTTGCTGCTTCAATTGAGGATAAACTCCCCTTAAAGGAATCTATAGAGATTAATATTTTCATATTTATCTACTCCTTATTTTAATATACGATTTTATAATATTAATAAAAGAGGTATTACCGATTTTCAAGTAATACCTCTTTGTTTTATTTTTAAATTAATTTATGTGATTTTTCTTAATCTCATCAAGTAGTCCATCTTCTAAATAAATTTCTAATGCACAACCCACCATTGCCTTTACTGCTTTATGAAGTTTATCATAAGCTTCTGTAGAATTTGCATAATTTAAAAATTCTTTTTCATGAACATATACCATTGGATTTATATCTAAAGCTATTTCTGTATACATAGTAGGGCAAACTTGACTTACATTACCTATATCTGTAGAACCCACTGGTCCATCTTTTCCCTCTAGTATATCTGTTATACCTGCTTCAATCAAATTATTTTTTGTTATATTTTGAAGTACTTTATTATTTATTATATTGTCAAAAGAATTTTCAAAGTATCTATAAGATAGCTTAGCTCCTGTCATTAACTCTGCACCTTTTGCACAGTTTATAACTTTTTTAGTAACTTCATCTAAATAACTTCTTTCAGCAGCTCTTACGAAAAACTTACAAGCAGCTTTTTCTGGAACTATATTTGGAGCTTCTCCTCCATTTGAAACTATACCATGTATTCTAACATCTGATTTTACATGTTGTCTTAGAGCATTTATTCCAGCAAAAGTAAGTTGTACTGCATCCAATGCATTAACTCCCATATGAGGATGACTAGCCGCATGTGCTGATACACCTTCAAAGCTAAACTCTAATGAGTCTATTGCTAAAGCTTTGCAGTTTATATTATTAAAAGCTTCTATATGCATCTGATAGCTTACATCAATATCATCAAAAGCTCCTGCTTTAACTAAGTCACATTTTCCTCCTGTTGTTTCTTCAGCTGGTGTTCCTATTAATACAATTTTTCCTTTAAAACTTTCTTTTAACTTGCTTAATACTATACAAGCTCCTAGTGTAGATGCTGCAATCCAGTTATGACCACAAGCATGACCTGGCTCTTTATCTTCTCCATATCCAGGAAGTGCATCATACTCAGCTAAAAATGCTATAGTAGGACCATCACTATCTCCTAGCTCTGCTCTAAAAGCAGTATCCATATTACAGTATGGATATGTTGTATCAAATCCATATTCCTTCATTTTCTCTACTAAATATTTTGATGATATATATTCTTCATCTCCTAGCTCTGGGTTGTTGAATATAAAATCGCATACTTCTTCAATTTCTTTTCCAAGTTCATTCTCTATCTCATAAGCTCTTTTCTTTATACTCTCTATCATAACTTACCTCCTATTAGAATCCTAGATATAATCCTACTGTCAAAAATACCATTACAAGAATTGTTAATACTACCATTAGAGGAACTATGAATCTAACCCACTTTGACCAAGGGATATTAGCTACTGCTAGTGCTCCCATTAAAACACCTGATGTAGGTGTTATTAAGTTAGTTACACCTATCCCAAATTGATAAGCTGTAACTATCATTTGTCTAGATACATCTACTAAGTCTCCAAGTGGTGCAAGTACAGGTATTGTAAGTGATGCAAGCCCTGATGCTGATGGTATTAAAAATGCTATTAATCCTTCTATTAAGAAAGTTAAGTTTATAAATATAGTTTTTGGTAATCCATTTAATAAATTTGCCGCAGAATTTAAAATTGTATCTATTATAAATCCATTTTCTGCTATTATTACGATTCCACGTGCAAATGCTATACATAATCCTGCTGTCATTAAATCTCCAGCTCCACTTATAAATGAATTAACTATTTCATCTTGCTTAAGCCCTGATGCTATTCCAGATATTATACCTATGGCTGTAAATATCATTGCAATTTCAGCTATATACCATCCTAATTTTAAAACACCAAATATCATAATTCCCATACCTATTACGAAAATTGCTATTACAATGGCTTCTCTTTTTGTAAATTCTTTTATGTTTGTATCACTATTAACCATTGATTCTTGATTCAGTGATATATCATGTACTAAAGACTTTTTAGGGTCTTTTTTTACTTTATTAGCATACATCATAACAAATGCTATAGATATAGCCATATATATTATAAACATAACAACTCTAAACTCTATTCCAGAACCTGGTGCTATTTGTGACAATGCCTGTGCTATTCCTACAGAGAAAGGATTAGTAGTCGCCGCTCCAAATCCAGCTGTTGCCCCTATAAATACTGTTGCCACCGCGGTTAATGAATCATATCCCATGCTGGTCATAAGTGGAATAAATATCATATAAAAAGGTAATGTTTCTTCACTCATTCCAAAAGTTGTACCACCAAGACCAAATAAAATCATAGATATAGGTATTATTAAAAATTGAAACTTCTTCATTTTATTTACAGTGTGCGCTATAATGGCTTCTATTGCACCTGTTTTATTAACTATTCCAAAAGCCCCTCCAACTATCAAAACAAATCCAACTACTTCAGCCGCATCTATAAATCCATTTATAGGAGCTGAAAATACATCAGTAATACCTTGTGGATTTGATGGTGCTTTTTCATAAGTTCCAGCTACAACAACTGACCTTCCGTCTATATCTACCCTTTCAAAATTTCCACTTGGTACTATCCAAGTAAGAACTGCCATTACTACTATTAATAAGAATATTATAGTAAGTGTCTGCGGCATAGTAAACCTCTTCTTTTTTAAACTGCTCATTTTTATTCTCCCCACTTTTAAATTAAAATATTTTATTATTGCATCCCTTTTCTATCCTATTTTGTATAGATGTAAAAAAGCTCAACATGGATACATGTTGAGCTAAATGTGCTAAATACAATATACCTACATCTTCCCTTTATCTTATCTAAGATAGCTCTCCATCAAAATTCGGGATGAATTTGATGACAGTACTGTACCTATTAAATACAGTCCCAGCACTAGCTTTGGACACTAGCACTTCGGCACTTACTCCTTTTATATTGCTTCATTGGTTTCCAACCTCTTCAATACTAATCTTAGTAAATGCAACCTCTACCTCAATCTTTTTATTAGATGAGGTAATGCTTATTAAATTTTATTTATTGTAAATAATTGTAGCATAATATGTCGAGATTGTAAATATTTTCAATATAATATACTTAGAATTAAATTTTATTTTCCACATCAATAAACTTTATATCTGCACATACATTCAAAGAATGTAGTATATTTTTATATCTAATTTTTTAAAGTCTGAAGATATATGTTTTTATATGTAACAAATTATACTTTCTCTATTAAGTGAATCTTTGGATATTTTTATTAGATGTTTATTAATAATTGATTACCATAAAAATCATTCTATTGTATCCTCAACTATTTATTCAATTCTTTTTTAAGATAAATTGGTGGATACTTAACACTTTTTAATTCTTCACTACTTTTTAGAAGCTTATTGTTTTCTACATTATAAATTTGTAACATAACTTTATTTACATATAGGGCATAATAATCATCACTATAAAAATACTGATATTCATATTGTGAATCATCTTTATAATTTACTCTATACAGTATTCCATTATAGCTTGCTTTCTTTGCTTTTTCTTTTGTAATACTCTTTATATCATCTTCCGAAATACCTTGCTTTACCATATATTTATTGATATATATCTCAGCCTCCTTCCATGGTTTGAAATAGTTATTATATACAACACTTCCTGCTATACCTACAATACCTATAATTAATACTACTAAAATAATTCTATATTTTCTCATGCTAATTCCCCTTCTTTTATTATTTAAAACTATTATAATTCACTAAAAAAAGATGTTATATTTTTCTATTAAAATATAACATCCCTCGTATTTAGTATCAATATACATGCCCTAACTGGTCGGTTAAAAGACCCCACTGTCAGTATTTTTATTAAGTAGTATATATATTTCCTACTTTCAATGTAGTTTTATTTCATTATTATAAAAATTTCACAAGTATTTGTTTTAAAATATCTATTGCAATATTTCAATTAACATAATAAGTATCATATTAAGCTTCTAAATTTATATATTCAGCAATATGACTTTATAAGCTGTAATATTACATCAGCTGCCTTATTTGAACCACCTGCATTATAAAAGCTTTTTGATAGTTTAATTGCCTCTTCTTTGTATTCATTATCATTCATAACTTTAAATACAGTATCTTTAATATTTTTTGACCTATTTTCTTTTAACATCAGTCCTGCACCTAAATAAGCAACTCTATTAGCTACCATTCTCTGCTCTGAATGTTGTGGAAATAAGACCATAGGTACCCCATAATATAAACTTTCATTTACACTATTCATACCACAATGAGTGATAAACACATCAGCTTCTTGAAGTATAGCAATCTGTTCAACACTATTTTTAACTTCAAAGTTATTTGGTATGTTCCCTAAACTTTTAATGTCAGTATCTCTACCAACAGACATAATTATATCAACATCACAATCTTTAAATGCTTTTATACAGTTTTCATAAAAATCAACATTTTTATTATTAATCGTACCAAGTGAAATATATATAAGTTTTCTCTTTTTATCTTTAGGCTTAACAATCAACTTTGATACTGATGGCCCTACAAAAGAATATTTACTGGAAAAAGTTTCTGACATTGGCTGAAATTCTTTTGATGTATATACAATAGTATTTGTATCATTATCATTAGAAATCATAGAAACAAAGTTTTTTACATAATATCCTTTTCTTTGTAAGAGCTTTATTTTTTTATTAATACATTTCATCCCAAAAAACATATGAACAACTTCCATAAAACTTTGCTTCATCATTTTTGCTGTATGTTTATTAAATGCAAAAGTTGTTGTAGAGCATATATATGGAATATTAAGTTTTTGTGCAAATAACTTTCCCCAAAAGCTTAATGAGTCTGATACAATACAATCTGGATTAAAAACTTTGAGTTCTCTACATACTTTTTCATCTAAAGATATTGTAGTGTCTGCTATCATCTCAATTAACCCAGAGAAATCCTTGCCAATTTTTTTCTCATCTTCAGGACGTAATTCTGGGAGATATTTATCACAACTAATAAATTTTGCTCCAGTATCTTCAATTTTATCTTTAAATTCATTAAAAGAATAATACAATACTTCATTCCCTCTATCTACTAATTCACGAACTACTTCAATGGTTGGATTAGTATGACCATATGCAGGAATGCTGAAAAAAACTATTTTACTCATATTTTATCCATCCTTTTATAATTTTTTTAAAATTATTCTTCTTTATCTGTTACTCCCATATGACCTATAAAATTTACCAAATCATGTTGATGAACAATTCCTAGTCCTCTTTCTTCATCTCCAAGTATCAATAATTTATCTCCTGTATTTATATTAAATATATCTCTTGCTTCTTTTGGAATAACAATCTGACCACATTCTCCAACTACAACAGCTCCAAAGAAAAATTTTCCTTTAGGTGGTATTATAATACCTGTTTTTTCTTCTGAATGATTGACTAAATCATCTAGTTTGACATTGTACAATTTTGCAAGTTTAATACAACTATCTATATCAGGAGTGGATTCTCCACTTTCCCATTTTGCTACTGATTGTCTAGATATATTAAGTTTTTCAGCTAAATCCTCTTGCGTATACTGATGAATTTTTCTTAGTCTTTTCAAATTTGTATTAAGCATATTTTAATATCTCCTATATTTATCGTACTAAATTTATTATTTAAATTCTATCAACTAATTTTAACATTTATGTATATATTGATATACATTTCTCTTGTACACATTTACCCTTTAATAAATATATTATAAGAAAATTTATAATTAATAGATACAATCTTTAATTTATCTAAAATGTCATCTTCTATTTATAAAAGTACAAGTGGGACTTTTTGTAATATATTAGAATATTATGGCTTTACTAGTACAAAATTGTTTTACAGAATTTTTAAAACGAAATTTAAATGAACTTATGGCTGTCACACTAGCAATTATAAAACGTTATGTGACAGCTACTTCAAAGATTTCCATAATGGAGATGATTTTCAGTAATGATGTCTATCACCCATTTTTAATACATTATAATTAGTTAGACAATAAATATTTGAGCATGATATTATTATATATAATAGTACAAAGAAATATAGTTTTGCCATGAATAAAAAAAGTAAAAGTTATATAAATAACTATAATAATTGAAAAGGAAGTAATATATGAAAATAGCAATCATAACAACTGAATTTTTAAAAGAATTTGTAGAGAATTCTATAAAAAAATTAAATATCAATGCAGAAGTTGAAATATATATTTATAAAAACTTTTCTCATGTTGGAGATTTATATCTAGAAATCGAGGATAAGTTTGATGGATTCGCAGTCAGTGGACCCATACCTAAGGAAGCTATTACAAAAAAAGTTGCTACTATAAAAAAACCTTTAGTTGATTTTGGTACTGATTTACAAAGTTATTATGATATGTTTCTAAAACTTATTTTTAAATACAATACATTAGATTTTTCTAGAGCATACTTTGACCTAATGGATTGGGCAGTTAATCCAAAAGACATATCATATTATCTATCAAATGGCACATTTGGAGACTTAATGTGTAGTATTAATGAAAATGCCTCTAAAATGAGTTTATACGATATAGCAGAACTTGAAAAAAGTATTGCAAAAAAACATATTGATTTATGGAAGGAAGGTAAAATTGATTTTTCTACTACTCGTTTTAGTAGTATTGTTCCTATACTACAAGATGCAGGAGTAAATTTTCATTTCATATATCCTGACATAGATTTATTAAAAAATACTTTTAACAGCTTAATAAAAGACATCAATTTACATAGAATGAAGATAAACCAACCAGGTATAATATATATAACAGTTAAAGATACGAACCATGATGATTATACTATAGACCAAATTTATAAAATATTAAACAATCTAAAAAAAGATAAATTAACTGATTTTATAATTGAGAAAGATAGTAGCTCTTTTAAGATTTTTACTAAATGTGAGACCATTAAATCATTAACTAAAAATTTCACTACATGTTATATAAAAGAATCTATTGAAAATAGTATAAACCTTAAAATATGCGTTGGATATGGGATTGGTAATAACATAAAACAAGCCATGTCTAATGCCATAAATGCTAATAAGGAATCTAAAATAAATCCTTTAAACTACAGTTTCTTAGTTAATGAAAGTTATGAGACAATAGGGCCTTTACTATGTGATAAGTTACTTACAGTTTCAAATAAAGTAACTCCACACATAAATACAATTGCCAAAGATTCTAAATTGTCTACTCTTACTATTCAAAAAATTATATCTGTTATTGAAATTCTACAAAAAGATGAAGTTACTCCTAAGGAATTATCTTCATGTTTAAATGTAACAGTAAGAACTGCCAATAGATTTTTAAGTAGTCTCTTGAAATCTGGAAATGCTACCATATTATATGAGAAGCAGAACTCAACAAAAGGTAGACCTGAGAGAGTATACAAATTATTTATATCAGAAAATAAATATTAAAATATAGTGTATAAGAAAATATTTTATCATTAATCAGTAAATAAAATTATATAAGTTTTTAAAAGGTATATCTTATATTTATGATTTAAGATATACCTTTTGTAATATTTATTAATAATTTATGTTATTGTTTGTTAAATTATATTTTAAACTTTATATCTCATTTAAGGAGTTGGAATATCATCTGGAATAGGACACTTATATGTTTTTCCATTCATAGATTTATCAAATTCTTCTTTTGCTTTTTTGGCTATTTCTGGATTGCTAAGTATTTTAGCTCCAAACATAGCCATAATTTTTGCTGCATATATCATACCTTTTTCTCCAATAGAACTCCCTGCACAAGCTGTAAACTGCCAGCTATGCCCAGGAGCACCTAGATTTGCGCATCCTGTAAAAAAGTATGCTGTAGGAACTATATGCATTACATCTCCAATATCAGTAGACCCATAACTATTGAAGTTTGTAACATTTCCTCCACCATAATATAGATGAGTTCCTTCTGGCAAATTATATTTACTTATCATAGCACTATATTGTTGAGGACTTTGTCTATCCAACTCAGCTGCAAAGTCCAATTCATCTTGAGTCCAAGGCTCTTGTTTAATATCATCCATACATTCTGACACAAGATTTGCTAAGACATGATTGTTTAAAGTATTATAACACCCTCCTAAAAACTCCACTTCAACCTCAGTCTCAGTCATCATTGCAGCTCCTTTTGCTACTTTTATAAGTCTTTCATATGTATTTTCCACAGCTTCCCTACTTAAAGCTCTTGTATAATACCATACTGATGCTTTATCAGGAACTATGTTAGGTGCTACTCCTCCATCTGTAATGGTATAATGAATTCTTACATCAGAAGTAACATGTTCTCTCAAATAATTAGCTCCTACGTTAGTAAGTTCCACAGCATCTAAAGCACTTCTTCCATTTTGAGGGTCTGAACCAGCATGTGCAGTTCTTCCTTTAAAATGAAATTTTACAGAGTTAACAGCTGTTGATATACCAATTGTAGCTTCACTAATCTTATTTGGATGGAAATTTATAGCTAAGTCTAATCCTTCAAATGCGCCACCTCTAGCCATAAACCCTTTACCTGTTAATTGCTCTTCTCCTGGACATGCATAAAACACTATAGTCCCACTTAAATTGTTTTCTATCATTTCTCTTTTAAGTCCTACTACTGCGCCTACATGTGCAGTACATAATAAATTATGTCCACACCCATGACCATAACCTCCCAATTCAAATGCTTCTTGCTTTGTTGAAACTTTTTGATTTAAACCAGGTAGTGCATCAAATTCTCCCATAAAACCTATAACTGGTTTACCTGAACCAAAGCTTGCCTTAATAGCTGTAGCTAGACCTCCTACTCCTACTTCCACATCAAATCCTTCGCATCTTAGAAAGTTTGCTGTATTTTCACATGCTTTGAACTCTTTAAATGCCTTTTCTGGATTTCTCCATATTTTCTTACTCAAATCATCAAGTTTAAATCTTTTATCATCTATCTCACTTATAGATATACTTCCTATCATTACTTCTACCCCCTATAAATTATTACATATTAACCAAATATAAGCGGACCTATTATACTAGCAAATGCCACTGAGGCAATAGTTACAGTAACAAATCCTCCTATAATCATCTTTGGTAATAAATAATCTGTTGCTCTTTGCTTTTCTTCTTCAGAGCCTTCCATTGCATCAATACCTTCATTAGAAATTATCTGTGTTGCCGGATATGCAAGCATACAAGTTACCCCAATTGCAGCTGACATTCTTGGAGAATATCCTAACATTTTTCCCACAGTTGCAGTAAATAGTATTATAAATACAGAACCTACAACAAGTATTCCTATAGTCGGAACAATCATACCAAATAATGCTGTTGGAGTCACCTTGGCAAGCCCTCCAGGTAACATCAGCATACAACCAAACATTATAATTCCATTAGATTGAGATTTATCTAAAATCCCTTTTTCTAAAAACCCTATCCTTGTAAAAATTAACCCTACCAACAAACATGCTATATTGGGATTTAAATAATAGTTTGTAGGAGTAAATCCAGGTATTATAGTTGCCAATCCTACAAAATTACCAATCATGGCTACAATTGAAAGTTTCGCAAGATATACTAGAGTGGATGATTTCTTACTTGAATCTTCCTTAAAAATCTTCATACTTGGAAGTCTAAAATTACTTTTTATTTCATCCTTTAAGAAATCACCTTTATCTCTTTTAGATTTTAATTCTTTATTTATACAATATGTTGTTATAGGAATACCAAAGAATTTTTGAAATGATAATACTAGAATTACAAATGCTGCAAGTTCAGGTCTATTTGCTGCTTCTGCTACAGTTGTTACAATAATACCAGCAACAGTAGAACCTGCTATTGGAGGTGCTGCTATTAAAGCATACTCTCTCCCAAATAACATACTACCCACTGTGAGACAGCCAACTGCTATGCCTACAATCCCTACTAATGCAATTACAACCGTTTTCCATTCACGACATAAGTCTTCAAGATTTATAAGTGTTCCTAAGTTAGTTATTAGTAATGCTATGCCAAAGTTACTCATTGCAGCCAATATGCCTGATGCACCTGTAATGTCTTTTGGTAGAATATTTGTCCAAAATCCCAATAAAAATATAATACACACAAATAGCAATGTCGAAATTGCACCTTTTGTTTTCTTAGATAAAAACTCACTAAAAGCATAAATCATTACACATACAGTAAAGCATGTAAGTGGATTCCAAAAATTTTCCATTGTTGTTTCCTCCTGAATATAATAATTTTTTTATCAATAAAACAATAATTATAAAATGTATATTCTGTAGTTAATTTTAACTACATATAGCACAACTTGACATTTCCATGCGTCTTAAATTATTCTCAAAATACCTAAATAAATATATCTATAGTTAATCTTTTAAATGTTAGCTATAAACTATTAAATTACTAGATTTCTTTTGAACCTTTAAGCCTCTGCATTATTAGATAAATGTAGAATTGTACCACAATTATCTTTAATTTTAATATACATGTTAGAAAACTTATATTTATTTAAATATTGATATAATATTTACACTTTATATACGTCTTAAATTATTCCTAAAATATCTAATATAAATTAATAACGTATCTATTACTATTGTTAAAAGATATCTTAATCCAAGTCTTCTTTAAGTTTAAACCTAAACTTATATTTGATATTATTCTCCCCCCTTCAAAATAAACTTTGTCTAATAACTTTGAAAATCACATTTTAAGAAACAAAGTAATTTATCATATTAAATCATCGATAAATTATAGTTTATTACTAGTCTTAAATTATTCCTAAAATAACTACAAAAAATTATTAAATTTTAAATGTACTAACTTTCATATTATGATACTATTCTTGATATAAATTATAATTTCAAAGTTTATTTTTGTCAATATATTCTGACATTTTTTTATAATCAGAAATATTAATCTTCTTTTGATAAAAATGACCCAAATATATATGTATAGAGAGTTTCTCTATACATATATATTTGAGTTCTAAATTCTAATTAGTAACATACTCAAAATCATGACTACATCGCCATAATTAGAGCTCTTTTTCGTTTAATTTTATATTCTGTATGCTATATATGTAAATCTGTCAACTTTTTCCTAAATATTTTTTTATTTAATTGACTTCACATATATTATATATCAAGTGCTGCATGATATCCTTGATATACTGCAGTAGTTATAGTAGATGGACGTACACAATCACCGATTTGTGCTACATATGGAGCACAATCTATTAACTCTTCTACTATATTTCTATTAGCTCTCTGTCCAAGTGCACATATAACATGTGTTCCTGGTACTAAAATTTCATTACCATTTTTATCAGCACAAAGAACGCCTTCCTCTGATACTTTTAATCCTTTAAATTCTGTATGTACTTCAACACCTTGTTTTTCTATTTCATCTAAAAGTATTGGACGATGTCTTATATTTGCATCTGGAGCAAGTTCACTTCTCATTTCCACTATATGAACCTTCTTACCTTCTTTAGCTAAATGTATCGCTGTTTCACATCCAGCAAGACCTCCACCAAGTACTATTATTTCTTTCACAGTTTCTACCTTATCTCTTTCTAGATAATAATTGTTTACAACTACTACATTATCGCCATCAAGTCCTGGAATTGGAGGAACTAATGGAGATGAACCTACTGCTATTATTAGGGCATCCACATTTTCTTTTTCTACATACTCCTTAGTAACTTTTGTATTTAGACGTATTTCTACACCTTCATCTTTTGCTAATTTGCTAAAAGTATTTCCAAGTTCATACATTTCATATTTAAATGGTATAGCTTTTTCTCCTTTTAAGATTCCACCTAATGCATCTGCTTTTTCACAAAGTATTACTTTATGACCACGTTGTGCTGCTGTTATCGCTGCTTTTAATCCTCCTGGCCCTCCACCTGCTACTAAAACTTTTTTAGGTTTTAATACTGGAGTTATTTCCATACCTTCTATTTCACGACCTATAAGTGGATTTACTGTACATCTTCTAGTGGAAGTTGCAGCTCTTTCAGCCATACAAGTGAAACATCTTAAACACTTGACTATATCCTCATCTCTATTTGACATTACCTTTTTTGGAAGTTCGTGGTCTGCTAATAATGCTCTTGCCATTTCAACTACATCAGCTTTTCCACTTGCTATTATCTCTTCCATTTGAGCTGGGTCATTTAGTCCGCCAAGAGTTGCAACTGGTACACTTACATGTTTTTTGATTTCCGCTGCAAGATAAACATTGCATCCATGAGGTACAAACATAGATGGATGTGTTATTCCAAACCCTCTTTGATATGTTCCTGCTGAAACATGAAGCAAGTCAATTCTTGACTCTAATAGCTTAGATATTTCAATACCCTCAGCTAAATCATATCCACCTTCAAATAACTCAGAGCCACTTAATCTAAATTCTATTGGGAATCCTGGACCTACAGCTTTACGAACACTATCTAATACTTCTTGTGCAAAACGTACCCTATTTTCTAAAGTACCTCCATATTTATCAGTTCTTTTATTAAAGTATGGTGATAAGAATTGATTGATTAACCATCCATGTCCTCCATGAACCATTATCATTTCAAACCCAGCTCTTTTGGCAATACCTGCAACTTCTCCATAAGACTTTACTATATCATCTATTAATTCTTGAGTTAATTCCTTTATTTCTAGACCATCAGCTCTTGTACTTGGACTTACTCCATACTGTGACAAACCTTGCTTTTTGTTTTTGTCCACTAGGTAAGTTCCTGCATATTGACCAGAATGTGATAGTTCTACACTTGGTATTGCACCATGACGTCTTATAGCATCTGCTGTATATGTAAAACTGGCTAAAGAATCAACTATTTTTAAATCTAAGTGATACGCATGTGAACCATCAGTCTCTGGATGAACCATACATTCACTTATAGTTACAGCTCCAGCCCCACCCTTTGCTCTTAATTCATAAAATGTTGTTGACTTTGGTCCTATTGTACAGTCGGCTGTTATATCTGTTCCACCCATTGGTGCAGAAAACATTCTATTTTTGAATATTACATTTCCTATTTGAATTGGTTTACATAAATTTGGATATTTTCTTTTCATAATATTATCTCCTCCATATTAACTTATTTTTTTGCTCTGATATTTTGATATTTCTTTATTATTTACAAATCTATAAACAAAGGTTAATCCTAAGCCTATTATCGCCATAACAATTCCTATTGTGAATGCTCTTGTATAATTACCATCCACTGCGTAAACATTTTTCATTACTGTAGGTCCAATGTATCCTGCAAATGCAAATCCTATAAACATGATTCCATAATTAACGCTATTATTTTTAGGACCAAACTGGTCTACTGTAAACCCTGGGAATACCCCCATAAATGCCCCAAAACATACTCCTATAATAGAAATTCCTATGTAAAACTTCACTACTTCTCCTTGTACTGAAGTTGATAAACAAAATAAACCTACAATTGAAATTATAAATGCCATTGATAAGGTATTTATTCTACCTATCTTATCTGATATATAACCTGCTACAATACGACCTGCTGTATTGAATAAAGCTAAAACGGAAACTGCCATTGCAGCTGTTGCTGATGTCATGCCTATCATATTTTGTGCTAAAGCAGATGCCATGGATGTACACATCAATCCATAAAAAGCTCCACATGTTAGTAAAATAATCATCACATAGAATATTGATGAAGAAAGCATTTCTCTCCAATTTTTATTTTTTGACTGCTTCCCTTGCATAACTGGTGATGTCCATCCTTCTGGTACAAAATCATCTGGACATTTTTCAATAAAAAATGATGCTCCACATACAACTATAAGAAATACTATCCCAATTGACTTAAATGCTGTTGTAATACCAAAACTAGTAGTTATGCTATTTGCTATTGGTGGTATAATTACAGAACTAAATCCATAAGCAGCAGTTGTTATTCCCCCTACTAATCCACGCTTATCTGGGAAAAATTTAACAGAGTTGCTTATTGTACACCCATATACCATTCCAACTCCAAGACCTAGTACGATTCCATATGTTAATACTAACATTGGTAAGCTTTTTGAAAATCCAGATAAAATCATACCAATACCAAATATAAGACCGCCTACAAAAATAACTTTCTTAGGTCCAAACTTATCATTTATTCGACCTCCAGTAATCATAGTTATGGGTCCAACTGAATTAGTAACTGTGAATACTATTGCTAAAGTGCCTGCAGTAAATGCTGTTCCATTAATTCCACTTAAGTATTCTGCCATAGGTGTAGCAAATACACTCCATGCATAGATTGACCCAATACACAAATTAATAAAACAACTTGCGATTAATATAATCCATCTTTTTTTAGTATAGTTCATTATTTTTTCCCCTCCAAACAATTCAATCTATTCCTTTTATTTAGGTTAATATTATCATAATAATGTTTTCATGTAAATACAAACATGTAATTTATTACATGTTTGTATTTACATCTTTTTTTTATTTAACCTATTTTTTTATAAATAATGATATAATAGACTTATTGATAATAAAACTAAAGAGGTGAAATATGGGAACCCTTAAATATGCAATATTAGGACTATTAAACAGAAAACCTATGACAGGATACGATTTAAGTAAAGAATTTAATTTTCAACTAAATGAATTTTGGAGTGCAAAACATAGTCAAATTTATCCAGAGTTAAAAAAATTAACTAATGAAGATTTAATAGTTCATGAAGTTGAAATTAGTGGTGATGTGTTAGAAAAAAAGGTTTACTACATAACAGAAAAAGGAAAGGATGAATTTTTAACTTGGCTATCTAAAGACATCCCAATGGAGCCTACTCCTAAAAATAAGTTTAGACTGAGAGTATATTTTTACAATAATCTAGATTTAGAAAATAGAATTGATTTACTTAAACATCAACTTATTCAGCATAGTAAAAGACTTGAATTTTTAATGAGCCAAAAAGATGCTTATGCTGAAATTCCTGACTTTTATGATGATTATTTTGGTGATTATCTTGTATTAGATGGGGCGATTATAAGAGAAGAAGGTCAAATTAAATGGCTAAGTAATTGTATAGATATTTGCCTACAACAAAGTAAAAAATAAATATCAAAAATAATTTTTTTAAATCTATACAATATTAATTAGATGATTCCTATATTGAGTAGGAACCATCTTTTTTGTACTCATTAATTCTTTTAATTATTATAGTCATAAACATACTAATCTATTTCATCTTTTAAATCTTTAAAAATACCCTACAAAATAGACATTATATATCTACTCTATAGGGTACATTTTAATTTAACTCTATTTTCATGAATTTTTATGTCTATTAAAATGAATTTTCATCTCAATCAATCTAACATAATAATTATAAGTTATTTATCCAGTTCATTTTTGCTAGTTTAAATAGTCGACACAAAACTAAAAAATTATGCCCATTATTAGTTTCATATTTTTTTATTTAATCTAAATCTTCACCATTTGAAGCAATTACTTTCTTATACCATTCAAAACTTTTCTTTTTACTTCTTTTCAAACTTCCATTACCACTATTATCTCTATCTACATATATAAATCCATAACGCTTTTCCATTTCACCCGTACTAGCACTTACTAAATCAATAGGACCCCACATAGTATATCCTAGTAAATCTACTCCATCTATAGAAACTGCATCATACATAGCTTTTATATGTTCTCTTAAATAATCGATTCTATAATCATCTTCTACGTAACCATTTTCATCAGCTATATCTTTAGCTCCTAATCCATTTTCTACAATAAATAATGGCTTTTCATATCTATCATATACATGATTTAACGTAATTCTTAGACCTAGTGGGTCAATTGGCCATCCCCATTGACTATATGAAAGATATGGATTTTTAGCAGATGTAAATATATTTCCTTCAGCTACATCATCTACACTTTTATCAGTTCTAACACAACGGCTATTATAGTATGAGAATGCAATAAAATCTACAGTGTGTTTATTTAATAATTCAATATCACCAGGTTCCATCTCTGGTGTAATACCTTTTTGTTCCATATACTTTAAGGCATAATTAGGATATTTTCCTCTAGATTGTACATCTATAAAAAAATAGTTTTCTCTATCTAGCTTCGTAGCTTCCCATACATCATTAGGATTACAACTATAAGGATATACACTTCCAGCTGCAAACATACATCCAACTGAGTTATTTTCATCAACTTCATGTGCTATTTTAGTTGCGACTGCACTAGCCACAAGTTCATGATGGGCAGCTTGATATTTTATCTTTTCAACATCTTCTCCTTCTTCAAAACAAATACCAGCACCCATAAATGGAGCATGCAAAATCATATTTATTTCATTAAAAGTCAACCAATACTTCACTAATCCTTTATACCTTCTAAAGATTACATTGCATAGTTTCTCATAAAAACCTATCATCTTTCGATTACGCCATGCACCATACTTTTCAATTAAATGCATAGGACAATCAAAATGTGTAATAGTAACTAATGGTTCTATATTATACTTTTTACATTCATTAAATATATTTTCATAAAATTGAAGACCCTTTTCATTTGGCGTTTCTTCATCACCTTTTGGGAATATTCTACTCCATGCAATACTCATTCTGTATACTTTAAATCCCATTTCACCAAATAACTTTATATCTTCTTTATAATTATGGTACATATCAATACCAGTTTGAGCTGGATAATAATGTTCATCATCAAAATCAAACATTTTTAATTTTCCTGTAATAACTGCTGTTCTATCTTTTCCTGTTGGACATACATCTACATTTGCTAGACCTCTTCCATCTTCATTATATCCACCTTCACATTGATTAGCAGCAGTAGCTCCTCCCCAGAGAAAATCTTTTTTAAAACTCATAGTTAAGCCTCCTAAAATTACACTAAAGCATTAACTTATGCTAATACTTTAGTCTTTTATTAATACCTTAGTATTTTATTAATTCCTTAATCTTTTACTAAAATATAACTGTAATTAGATTATCTTTTAATTCAGTATTTTTACTTTCTGTTTCTACCACATCTAAAAACTGCGATGAATTTGTAATAACAATTGGAGTTACAACACTATATCCTGACTCTTTTATTACATCAATATCAAATTTTAGTATTGTTTGACCTTTTGTAATCCTGTCACCTTGTTTTATATATGCCTCAAAACCTCTTCCTTCTAATTGAATAGTATTTAATCCAATATGAATAAGTACCTCAACACCTGCATCTGAAATGATTCCTATAGCATGCAAGCTTGGGAATAAGGTCGTAACCACTCCATCTACTGGTGCAACTACTTTTCCATCACTAGGTATTATTGCTACACCTTGACCCAGTACACCAGATGCAAATGCTGCATCTTCTATATCACTTAAATTTAATACTTCTCCTTTTATAGGGCTTGCTATTATCTCTTTTTCTAATTTAACAGACTTAACTCCTTTTGTTTCTTCTTCTACTTTATTGTTTACCTTTTTAGATTCTTCTGTTTTCTCATCTTTATATAAAACCATAGTTAATACAAAAGCTACAACCATTGATATAGCTATACCAGAAAGAGCTACTATTAAGTTGCCCATTCCTCCATCTGGTTCAATCATTGCTGGAAGTTCGAATATTCCCATCCCTCCAGTTATAAACTTTCTAAGATTAAAGAATCCATAGAAAGCTCCTCCAATACCACTAGCAATACAACTTATTATAAATGGTTTCTTTAAAGGTAGTAGTATCCCATAAATTGCTGGCTCTGTAACTCCAAATATACCAGATATAAAGTTTGGTATTGCCATCTCTCTTAATTTCTTATTTTTAGTCTTAAAAAATATAGCTAATACAACTGCTGAACTTGCAAATGTACAAGCAAAGAACGGCATCATAACATTATCGTATCCTAAAGTCATGACATTATTTATATATACAGGAATAAATCCCCAGTGCATACCAAAAATAACAAGAATTTGCCAAGTAAATCCTACTATAGCACCTGCTAATAATGGACTAAAATCTCTTACTGAAAGTACAACTTGTGAAATAAGTGTAGAACCAAATGTTGCTATAGGACCTATAACTATAAGTGCAACAGGTAATGTAACTAATAATGTGAGCATTGGTACAAAGAAGAACTTAACTAAGTCTGGAATAAACTTATTAAATAATTTTTCACACTTAGATGCAAAATACACTATAAATATAATTGGTACAACTGTTCCAGTGTAATCCATTGATATTATTGGTAATCCAAGGAAATCAATATATACTGGTGATGCAAACATAGTCCCTTTAAATAAAGTATACATCGCATCTGTACCTGCTGATATACTGCTACCTTGTATAGCAGGATAACACATTGCAGCTCCTAGTGCTAATCCCAACATTGGTTTTAAACCAAATTTTTTAGCTGAAGTATATCCTAAAAATAAAGGAAGAAATGTAAATAATGCATCTCCTGTTGCATTTATTACCATATATATACCAGATACATCACTATATAGTCCCATTGCTACAAATAAAGCATTAAAACCTTTTAACATACCACAGGCTGCCATTATTCCTAGTACTGGCTGGAAAATTCCTGATATTATATCTATACATTTATCCAACATACTACCTGACTTCTTTGTTTCCAAATTTTCACTTGAGTCATCTAAGTCAATTATTTCAACTACATCTTTATATACAGCTTCAACATGATTTCCTATAACTACTTGATATTGCCCTCCACTTTTCATTACAGTAACAATACCTTCCATATTTTTCAACACATCGTCATTTGCTATACTTTCATCTTTTAATGTAAAACGTAATCTCGTAATACAGTGTACTAATCCACTAATATTTTCTTTTCCTCCAACATTTTTTACTATGTCTTGTGCTAATTGTTTGTATTTTCCCATTTTCTCCTCCATATTTCGTTTAAATTAATTTTTTGAAATTTGAAGGTTTGGCCAACTCAATGTTACCATCCAACCATAGGTATATCTTTTTAGTATCACTCCTTTCAATAGCTATTCCTATATAAACTACTACAAGATTATTCAACTTATATTTTTGAATCTTTAACTACTTTAGCTAAATGTATAGTTAAATATATAAGTTCATCATCTGTTAATATGTAATTATATTGTTTTTTAATAAAATTCTTAATCTTGATTACACATTCAAACTCTTTATTGTACTTAGACTTAATAATACTTAATAACTCTTTATCTGTCTCACCTTCATGTGCACTATTTAAAAGTAATCTCTGCGCAAAGAATTTAAGATGCATTATAAATCTATAATAAAATACTGATTCTTCATGAAATTCTATCCTAAAATGGTATCTAACTATACTAAGTACTTCTTGTATTAACTTTGTAATATCAGATGCTAAAGTATGACCTTCACTTAGCTGGGCATTTACTATATGAAAAGCTATAAAGCCAGCTTCATCTTCAGGTAATTTTACACCTGTTTTGCTTTCGATAATGTCTAGTGCTTTCATTCCAATTTCAAACTCTTCTTTGTAAAACCTTTTAATCTCCCAAAGTATTGCATTTTTTACGTTTATTCCTTCTTTCATTCTTTGAATTGCAGAATATGTATGGTCACTTAGTGATATATAAATACTTTCATTTAACTTCTTGTTTAACTTTGTCTGTGCATACTCTATAATTTCACTTGATAATTTCATGTGTTCTATAGGAATGTTATTAAGTAATTCTTGTAGCTTATTTGATATTTCCTTGTTCGATATTCTAAATACTTTGTTTACTTTAGTTTTATCTATTAGACTACCTTTTGATTTTTGATAACCAATGCCTTTACCCATGACGATAATTTCTTCATCATTTTCATCTAATGTGATTACAACATTATTGTTTAATATCTTATTAATTATCATGATTATCCTCCTTTTAAGCATAAAAAAAGCTTATCCATAATAATGGGCATACTCCTTCCTAGGATACTGCTATTATTAATGAATAAGCTTAGCTTGTACTTAAACAATTACTACCTAATTCCAATTATTATGATAAAACATTAGACATATTTTGTCAACGTTTTCTTTATATATTTCATCTTCTATGACTATTATTTAATGGTAATCAAATTCTTTACCAATAAGTATAAGAAAGATTAATGTGCTATAATTTCTTTAACTAGTAAATTTTATGTTTATTATAATACAATATATCCATAAAATACTTTATCAGAACAAAAGTATTAAGAATTAAAATAAAAAATAGTTAGGGAGATATAATTATGATTTTATATTTTAGTGGTACTGGCAATAGCCGATATATAGCTCGTAAAATTGCACAAGAATTAAGCGATGAGTTAATATCATTAAATCAACTTATAAAAGAAGAAAAAACAGATGACTTAATATCAACAAACAAGCCATTCATATTCGTATGCCCTACTTATGCATGGAGATTACCAATAGTTGTTACAGATTTTATAAAAAAAACAAAGTTTTTGGGAAACAAAAAAGTTTACTTTATAATGACTTGTGGTGGTGATACAGCAAAATCCATAAACTATATTAAAAAATTGTGTGAATATAAAGATTGGCAACTAAAAGGTATGGCAGAAATTAAAATGCCAGAAAACTATATAGCTTTATTTCCTACACCAGATAAAGAAACATCAAAACAAATTATTAAAGAAGCAGATAAACAAATATATAAAATTATTTCTGATATAAATAATGAAAATGAATTTGAAATCATTACCCCTAGTGGTTTAGGAGGTACAATTAAAAGTGGGATAACAAATATAGTTTTTTATAAAATGATTATTAATGCTAAAGGATTTCGCTATACTGATAAATGTATTGGTTGTGGAAAATGTGTAGAACTATGTCCTTTAAATAATATTAACTTAAAAAATCAAAAACCAAATTGGGGAAATAACTGTACTCATTGTATGGCATGTATTTGCGGTTGCCCTACTGAAGCTATTGAGTATAAAAATAATACTCAGAATAAAGAAAGATACTATTTAGAATAATATATTTTTGCTATTTAAACCATTATAAAAGGGGCAGTCTCAAAATTGAGATAAGCCCCTTTTTCATTGTTAAAATCATAGAAATATATTTGATTTCATACAAAAAAGAGAACCTCATGAACTAAAAAGTTGATTTTGAGATACTCCCTTTTTGTTAAATTATTTTACTCACCTTTTCTTATATCATTTTCACCAATATGTTGTATCCCAATAAATATAAGATTTATTAGTTCTGTTAGTGATTTCCATTGTGATTTTTTTGAATCAAGATAATAATAGTTTTTTGTTCCTTCTCTACGTACATTGACAATTTCTGCTTCTTTCAATATTTTAAGATGATGAGATACAGCAGGACGAGAAAGATGTGTTTTTTCTGTAATCTCGCCCACTCGTATTCCATTAAAATCACTCTCTAAAAGCGTAATTAAAATTAACTGTCTAGTTTCATCACCCATAGCAGAGATAGCTTTGCGACATTCTTTAAATCTAGATGTTATTTCTTGCATTCTTTGCTGACATTCTTTTTCCATAAAATCCTCCATCTCTTATAAGTATCTAACATTTGCTGGTTCTTTTTGTGCAGTACGTCTATATTTAACATCTGGATATCCAATCACTAGTGTTGTAAGTACATGAGCCCTATGTTTCAGACCTAAAAGTTTTTTTAATTTTGGTGAATTATTTGCTACATCTGAAAAATATCCACTAAATAAAACTCCTAACCCATAAGATTCTGCCATTAGTGCCATATTTGATGCTGCAAGTGAACCACTAATCTTATCTTTTGTAACTATCATTATTGCAATAGGAGCATTCTTGAAAAAAAAGTTATCATCAATCGAGACTTCCTTTGAATGTTTAACAGTAATATTTGCAATAGGTTTTATTTTTCTAAAAAACTTTACTGCTTCCTTCTCATATATTGATTTTTTATTATCCAAAACAATATATGAAACATCTTGTGAGTTTTTAGCACTAGGTGTATATCTACCTGCTTCTATAATTTGCTTTACAATCTCTGAAGAAACATCTTTATCTTTAAACTTACGAATACTTCTTCTTGATTTTATTGCCATTAGCAATTCATCTGGGTCCAGATTTGGCTTCTTTGTAAGTTCTATTGGTGGTTCATCAAATCCTGTTAGTGTAATAGCTTCTTTTGGACAGATTGCTGAACAATGTCCACACATTAGACAATCTTGATTTTTTATTACTGATTTTTTATTTTTTATATCTATATTATTTACTGGACAATCATTTTTACAAAGTCCACATCCAATACAGAGTTCTTTATTAACTTCAATTATATGCTTATATCTCATATGCTTTTATCTACCTTTCGTTCATTAGTTTAAACTATTATAACACGTAGATATTTTTTATATTCATTGGTAAAGAATTTGATTACCATTAAATTTTTACCATCTATATTACACAATCTTTTTATAGATTTTAAAGTATTATGGTTTTCATATAATAACTTTCTTTTATTTGTATTTATAACAAATAACAAAAAGCACATCCCAAATCAGATGCACATTTTAAATAAATATATCTTTTATAAAGATTATAATCCATGTAGATTTCACTAGATTTTTTTAGATTAATTCAATACCCCAAGGTAAATTCAAATTTCTAGTTTATACAATATCTATGCTTCATAAAACACATCTAATATTTCTTTTTTAGTATGTGCATTTAAAAGCTTTTTACTTATATCTTTACCACCTAAAATATAAGATATTTTAGATATTAATATTATATCTTCATTTCCTTCAGATTGTGGCATAGAAAACATAATTATTACTTTTACAGGCAACCCATCTATACTTGGCCAATCTACACCTTCTCTAGATTTACCTATTACCACAGATGCTTTCTTTACATACTTTGTTTTTCCATGTGGCATCGCCATCTGATAACCTATACTTGTAGAGCCTATTTTCTCTCTATGCTTTAGTGCCTTTATGAACTTACTTTTTGAAGTTATACTTCCTTCATCGTATAATTTATCTACTAATTCTTGTATTATGCCTTCTTTTGTAGTTGATTTTAAGTCTAAGATAATACTTTCTTCGCTTAATATATCTCTAATTTCCATTTATTTTCTCCAGTACATTGTTATTAAATAATATTTTGATATCCTCTTTTCTCTCACAATCTATTATATAATTTATATAGTTCTTTTGCCTATATAGATTTGATACTTCAATCAGAATATGCTTTAAAAAGCTACGATTACTAGTTTCTAAATAAAGATTAATCGTTCTATTAATATTATTGACATTCATTATTCCTCTATTTACTTTGCTTTGATTGCATATATATATATTTAAATCTTTTCCTAATGAGATAGATTCATATTTACTACTTAAATTCATACCTATTAGACTTTTCATCTGACTTATATCAGAATTAAAATATATATTATCTTTTAAATATACTCCTAATAAGTTTGTATCTAAGTCTTTGTTATTTTGAGGTTTATTAAGTAGAGCATTTTTTATATTATTAATGTCACTTTCCATTAATAGTACTGATACAACTATATGTAATTTGTCTTTCAAGTCTAAATTTACAGTAGATATTACAAAATCTACATCATCTAAATTTCGCTTATTCAATTGATGCATAGGGATTATATCAACTATAGTCCACTCAGGAAATTCTCTTTTTAATCTAGCTGCAAGAAGCTGAGATGTTCCATACCCTGTATTACAAACTACTATTACTCTTTTATCACTCATATTTCTTTCTATAGCTGCCTGAAAATATGTAGCTAGATATGAAACTTCATCTATACTAATATTTTTTAAATTATAATACTCTGTCATAATATTTAAAGTCATCATACACAACCCCAATACATCTGAAAATCGCTCTTGTATCTCTTCTAATAATGGGTTTTTTATTTGGATATCATATCTTAATCTGTTTAACATGTGTCTTACATGAGATGTTAGACTTTTTTGTAATAATTCATCATCTCTAAGATTTATATTTAAAAACTGTGACATATTCTCTATCATTATAGATGATACTTTTTCACTATCACTTAATATCTCTGATTCATCATTGCTACTCTTATTACTTTCGCTACTAAATCCAGATGATACTAAATATATATAAATATATTTAATTTCATCTTTAGTTATTTTTACTCTATATCTATTTTCTATTTTTCCTATAAGTGTAGTTACCTTTTCATATACTAACTCATCTAAATTACATATAGAAACTTCCTTTTCCTCCTGAAACTCTATTTGATTACCTTCTTCAACTCTCTTTAAACATATAAGTATATGTGTAATTAAATTTATATAGTAGGGCTGACTTATAACATATCCTAAATTATCTTCCAATTCTGTAATTATAGTTTCTACAAATATAATGGAATCAATATCAAATAAATTTATCAATGCACTAAATGTGGCAGAATCTAATCTTGTTAACTCAGATATATCATGCTGTTCATAATTTTCATCTAATAAGTCGTCCACCATCTTAGCAATCGATTTCCTTATATCCACTTCTTTACCTATAATTTTAGTTCCCTCTAGGGTTTTATTAAGTTTTAAATTATATTCCTTTATCCATTCCTCTATATATTTAAAATCATTTACTATAGAGGTTTTACTTACATAATATTTATCTGATAACTGATTTATTGAAGTTATATTACTTGAATTTAATAATAGATATTTTAAAATTTCCATTCGTCTTTGCTCTACTGATAAAGATTTATTTCCTTTTGGTTGTATATTTAAACTATTAATTAGGTCTATATTGTTCTTTGCTGAAGCTTCTATTAATATTCCACAACCTCTTTTTATATCAATTTTTATATTAAAAGTTTCTAAATATACCTCAATAACCTTCAAATCTTTCTGTAATGTTTTATCTGATACATTTAATTTATCTTTAAAGTATTTTATAGGTCTATATTCATTTTCATTTAATATCAATTTAAGAAATTCAATTTGTCTTGATACAAGCATACTTATGCCCCCTACCTATTTTTTGATATTTCTATTAAGTACTATTTTAGCATATTTCATAGCTATGTAAGAATACTAAGATACTTCTGTATCATAAAAGAATTTATGATACACTTTGCAAAATTCATATAATATAATTTCAAAATAAAAAATAAGGATATTGAGATGTAGCCAACTACTTCTTCAATATCCTTATTTTCAATCTTATTTATAATTTAAGCACTAAGTACTTCAAATTCACTACTTTCACTCTTTATAGTAGGTTTTGTTATTCCTATAATTAATGTTGTTATCACTGTGCCAACTAATATGCAAGCTATATACGCAATTGGCGAACTACATGCAAATGGTATTACAAATATTCCTCCATGTGGTGCCATCAAAGTTATATCTAAACTCATACATATTGCTCCACCTATACAAGAACCAATTATATTTGCTGGAATCATTCTTAATGGGTCTGCAGCTGCAAATGGTATTGCTCCTTCTGTTATAAAAGATGCACCCATTATAGCAGTTGGCAGTGCTGACTTTCTTTCTTCTTTAGTAAACTTATTTTTGAATATTAACATAGCTAATGCTATTGCTAATGGAGGTACCATTCCACCTACCATTAATGCTGCTGATGGTTCAAATACATTACTAGAGAACATAGCCAATCCAAATGCTGAAGCTGTTTTATTAATAGGTCCTCCCATATCTGAAGCCATCATTCCTGCTAATATTGCACCTAATAATATTTTATTAGTTCCAGACATACCTTGTAACCAAGACTGTAAAGCTTCATTTAACCATGATGCTGGCGTATTAACTATGAAGAACATTATAGCCCCACTCGTGAATGCAATCAATAGTGGACATATCAGTACAGCATTTACTCCCTTTAATACATCTGGTAAGTTTTCTGTTATCTTCATTACTCCTAAAGCTATATATCCTGTTGCAAATCCGGCTACCATACCACCTAGAAATCCTGAACCTCCAATAACTGCCATAAAACCAGATATCATAGCAGGAGCAAAACCTTGCCTTCCAGCAATTGATTTAGCTATAAAACCAGCAAGTATTGGTATGAATAACTTAAATGCTGAGTCGCCTCCAAGTTGTCCAAAGAATCCAGCTATAGGATTGTATGTTTCATGAGTTGGGTCTGATGCAAATATACCAAACATAAATGCTATAGCTATACCAATCCCACCTATTACTACAAATGGAATCATTTCAGATACACCATTCATTAAGTGTTTATAAATACCTTTTTTCTCTGCTCCTTGAAGTATTTCTTTTGAATCTTCTAAAGTTTTTCCACCTGGCTTAATTTCTTTAGCCATGCCATTTTCAGCATTTATAATTAAATTTTTTGCTAATGAAACATTCTTAGCATCTGCTACTTTCTTTTGTAATACTTTCTTTCCTATAAATCTACTTGTTTGAATTTCTCTATCACAAGCTATTATCACGTACTCCGCTCTTTTTATATCCTCTTTAGTTAACTTATTTTCTATACCTATAGCTCCATGTGTTTCTATTTTTACTTCATATCCGAGCTCTTGCCCTGCTTCCTCTAACGCTTTTTTTGCCATAAAAGTATGGGCTATCCCTGTTGGACACCCTGTTATTCCAACTATAAGACCTTTACTTTGATTATTACTTAAATCTCCTGATTCTACTGCCTTACAATTAAATATATTTAATATTTCATATGGAGTTTCTGCATTTAGTAGATTCTTAATAAGATTTTCATCCATTAAATATGTAGCTAATTTAGATATAATCTTAAGATGAATGTCTAAACCTGATTCTGGAATTGCTATCATAAAAAATGACCTAAGTTTTTGACCATCATTATCCACAATCTCCTTATCTGTTCTTAAATACATCATTACAGGTTGATTTACTGCACTTGACTTGGCATGGGGGATAGCTATTAAATTTCCCATGTTGGTTGGTGATTCTTTTTCTCGTTTATTAATATCAATTATAAATTTTTCTTTATTATTTATATAATTTCCATGATACAAATGATTTGCCATATAATCAATTACATCTTTCTTAGTTTTAAATTGTTTATCTAATACAATACAATCACTACGTAATATTTGCTCTATCATAGACTCTCATCTCCTCGTAATTTATTATCCAATTACTAATTCTTCTTTTTGTGAAAAGCATTTTAATTTATCTATGTCATTAAATAAATTCATTTTAAACTCTATAACCTCCCTTGCAGCTTCTATACATTGTGGATATATAGCATCTGGTTCATATAGACTTGGGTTTTGTTGTAATACTTCTCTGCACTTCTTATAATATGCTGATTTAACATCACTTGAAATATTTACTTTACAAACTCCTAGTTTAACTGCTTGTGCTATTTCTTCATCTGGATTTGATGAGCCTCCATGAAGGACTAAAGGTATATCTACTACTTCTTTTATTTCTTTCAATAAGTCTAATCTAAGTTCTGGTTTAAACCCTTTTGGATATATACCATGTGCTGTACCAATTGCAATAGCTAGCGTATCTACTCCTGTTTTTTCAACAAAATCCCTAGCTAATTGTGGATTTGTATATATTATTTCATCAGAACCACCTTCTCCTGATGTTCCAGTTGTCCCTATTGTCCCAAGTTCTCCTTCTACAGATACATTTAATCCTTTTGCTATTTCCACTATTTCTCTAGATATAGCTACATTTTCTTCGTATGGTAAATGTGACCCATCAATCATTACTGATGTAAATCCACATCTTATAGCTCTTAATATTTGACTTTTATTTGCTCCATGGTCTAAGTGTATTACCATAGGTACCTTACTCTTATGTGCTTCTTCTATACAACTAGCTACAAAACTATCTTCTAGAAAACTTAACTCATTTGGGTGAATTGCAAGGATTACTGGTGCATTTTTTTCATTAGCACTCTGTACTACCGCTTTAAGTATTTGCCCACTCCCTATATTAAATGCTGGTACTGCAAATTGATTTTCTTGTGCCACTTGTAACATTTCCTTCATATTTATTAACATATTGTACCTCCTGATATTTTTAATTTTGATTTATTTGTTATTGATTTTGTTGTTGTTTATATTTAAATAATATCAGGGTAATAAAAGTCAGAAAATAACAATCGTTTTCCTTATTGAAAAGGAACTTTTATTATATATTCTTAGTTCCTTTTCAATAAGGAGCTTTTAGAAGTCTGTATCACAGTTAATTATATTTCTTAAACTTATTTATTATAAATACTCAATAAGCTCAAAAGCTGACTCTAATAATTGTGATTACTTTGTAAATCTTCATTTAAATTCTATCCTCTAGCTATATCATCAATTTATCAAAAGATACAAACATATCAAATACCCTACTTTCATTTACTTGAAAATTAACATTCAATAATAGTATATCTTACATAGATGTTATATTTTACATACCTATAGCTATAAATTTTAAAACACTAGCACTATAGTTAATGTTATATTGATATCAAAAAATCAAAAAGATATTAGCCAGATAGCCAATATCTTTTTGTACATTTCCATGTTAGAGATGATTTATAGGAATCATACTCACAATTATCTAATTTTTAGATGTCATAAGCTTGACATAACATACCAAAATCATACTTCTTGAGTTCATTTCTAAGAAATAAAGAAACTTGGTTTTCTAATCACTAATTTATAAATTAGTCTCTACTATTTTATGTAAATCTTTTTCTATCTAATTTAAAAATTATTCCTAATGCTATATAACATATCCCAATTACTAATACACCATAAGCCATAGATACTCCTATCTTAAATTCTTGCATATTAGTTACAATGGATATTGAAATAGGTCTATTGTAAACGCCATAAAGCAAGGCTGACATTGTATATTCTCCAATTGTACGAATAAATACTAATATAGCCCCTGAAATTATTCCTGGCATCATATTTGGAATTATTATATTATAAAAGGTTTGTATTCTTCCAGCACCTAAACTCCTTGATGATTCTTCTAGACCTAAATTTATTGACTTCATAGCAACCTCATTGGATGAAAATAGTAATGGCAAGGCATAAATTGTATATGCTATAGGCAAAATATAAAAACCACCTATTAAGGACTCATTAAAAGCAAATATACTTTTTTGATTAAATGTATTAATTAGGTTAACTGCAATGGCACTTGCAGGCATACTCCAAGGTAACATTATAATAAATTTTGCTAGTCGATTATATGTATTATCCTTTTTAATTACTAAATATGATACTGGTACTGTAATTATCAATCCTAATGCCACTGCCATTAAAGACATTTTCAAACTGTTTAAAATAGGCTGTAATACACGTGTTTTTTGGAAAATCATCTGGTAGTTTTCCAGTGTAAAATCTCTAGGAAATATGGTCGTCATAATTGAATGTGTACTTACAAATGATAAGTATACAATAGTAATTATAGGGAGTATAATAATAATAATTTGTATTTCAATAATAATCTTACATACAAATGTAAATAAGTCTTTTTTTCTATTATCAACTTTATAACTTTGAGATTTTAGGGATGATACTACTCCATATTTTTTGCCATAATACTGTAACAAAAGCATAAATGCAATCCCCATTAGTAACAAAGTAATCACTTGAACTGAGGCTATATCCATATGGTTATTAGCCTTAGACCTAACAATCTGAGTACTCAAAACTTTAAAACCACCACCTATAAGATTTGGTGCTGAGAAAGAACTAATCCCTGATGCAAAAGTTATAATAGTAGAAGTTATAACAGCTGGTGTAATAACAGGCCATATTACATCGAAAAATACTCTTAACTTTGATGCTCCCATTCCCTTTGCAGCTTCAACTGTTGAGTAATCCACATATTTTAAGGCAACATATACATTTAAATAAAAATACACATACTGAGTATAGGCAACTACAAATAAAATTCCCTTTAATCCACTAAAATCATAGGGTTTGTTGATAAATGAGAGTAAAATTTCTATAGATTTTGTAACTATCCCACTTTCTCCATAAAGCTGAATACATGCAATTACCATAATTACTCCAGGAATCATCATCGGACTTAGTAAAAGAATATGTATGATTTTTTTGTGTTTATCACAAACAAATGTCATATACAAGGCAAGTGATATACCCATAATTCCACATACAAGTACAGAACCCAATCCCAAAATTATAGTATTGCTTACTACCCTTAAATTATTAGTATTTGAAAAATATTCTTTGAATACTTCAAAAGAATATCCACCTTCACCTTGAAATGCTTGTGCAAAGGTGTTAGCTATTGGAACGATAATATATCCAATCAGAATCCAAAATAATATACTGTATAAAATAATAGAAATAATATTTTTAGATGTGAATTTACTATGGTTTCTTTTTTTAATCATATTATTCACCCTGTAGCACACCTAAATATGCCCTATCCCCTACATTTAATTTATTACTATTATTCAGCCTATTAAGTTCAGTCACTTGATATTTTTTCTCATTATTTGATACTGTATATTCTAAAATTGGCCCTAAGAAACGCTTAGATTCTACTTTTACTTTTACAAACCCACTTTGGTTAGTATTTTGCAACAATACCATTTCTTCAGGTCTTTTATAAATATAAGGCTTTGTCTCTTTTTCAATATTAAAATTAACATAATCCTCTTTTTTAATACAGTTTGAAGTGCCTACAAAGTTTGCCACAAAATCATTCAATGGTCTTTTGTAGACTTCCATTGGCATACCAATTTGAAGAACTTTACCCTTATCCATTACAGCTATTCTATCAGAAATAGCCAAGGCCTCTTGTTGATCATGAGTAATAAATAAAGTAGTAATACCAATTTTTTGCTGTATCTCTCTTATTTCTTCCCTCATTTTGACTCTTAAAGCTACGTCTAGATTAGACATTGGTTCATCTAATAAAAGCATAGTAGGCTCAATAGCTAATGCTCTTGCTACTGCCACTCTTTGTTGCTGTCCACCAGATAATTCATCAATCTTTTTTTTCCTAAAATCTTTCATTCCTGCCAGTTCTAAATAAGTATCACATTTTTCTACTATAATTTTTTTAGATAATTTTTTTATTTTTAATCCATAAGATACATTTTCTTCTACAGTCATATTTGGAAACAATGCATAGTTTTGAAAAACAGTTCCCATATTTCTATTTTCTGGTTCTAGGTTGGTAATATTCTTATCATCAATATAAATACTTCCAGAAGAAGGTTTTATAAATCCACCAATTATTCTTAAAATGGTTGTTTTACCACATCCAGAAGGTCCTAATAAAGTAAAAAATTCGCCTTCTTTGATGGATATATTAATATCATGTAATACTTTTTCTTTTCCATAATAATGATTAATTTCCTTTAATTCTATATTCTTCATATCGACCCCACAAATTATCTAATATTTATAAATTTTAAATATACACATGATGAATCACTTCACATCATTGACTACTTCATTAATTACTCAAAAGCTATTTTATTTAATATCAGAGTATTAGCATCATTAGGTAGCGTGAATTACACAAAAACCATGATATACTATAGTTCCCTTATACGTAAAATAGCGAGGAAAATCCTCACTATTTTTGTATATAATATTAAATTATCTAACTAGACTATTTTATAGTTTTATTATTATCTATTATATCTGTTTCCCACTTTTCAATCCAGTTAGATTGATTTTTTCCAATTACAGACCAATCTACATCCATAGCTTTATATTCTTTCGACATCCACTTTGGTGAATCTTTAAGTGCAGAATCTAATGTTGGTATACGATTAAAATCATTTGCAACCATAGATTGAACCTTAGCACTTCCAACAAAATCTACAAATTTAGCTGCTACATTTGGATGTGGAGCATTCTTTAGAGCTGCTACACAGTCTGTAATTACTACAGAACCACTCTCTGCATCCACAACTTCTAATGGCATATTATTTTTTTCTTTATTATCTATTATATCACTTAACACTGCAACAGATATAGCAGCTTCACCTTTACCTATTGCTGAATACATAACACTTCCACTATTGTAGTAGTTCTTTATATTTTTATTTAAATCTTCAAGATACTTCCAAGCTTCAGCTTCACTCTTAGTAGTTGAATAGTAATTGATTAAGTTACTAACAGTAGAACGCATAGATGATGATAATGAATCTCTAGTAACTATTAAATCTTTATATTCTTCTTTTGTTAAATCGCTCCAATCTTTTGGTGCTTTATCAGCTGATAATAATTTTGTGTTATAAAACATCATTACTGGTGTTTTTATAGTTCCATACCAATATCCTTCTGAATCTTTATAAGACTTGTCCAATTCATTATTCCAACTTGGTTCAGTCTTTTCATATAATCCTTCTTCTTTTAATTGCATATATGTAGACGTATCTCCACCAAACATTATGTCTGCTTGTGGATTATCTTTTTCACTTCTAACACGATCTGCTAGTTCACCCTTTAAGTTTATAAATTCAACATTAACTCCTGTTTCCTTTGTAAATTCTTCAGAAATCGCTCCTAGCATATCCTCACCATGAGTAGTATATACTACTAATGTATCCTCTAATTTATCACTTTTTGCTGTATTATCATTGCTACAAGCTACAAGTGATAATGACATCACTACAGTTGATAAAATAGCTGCTATTTTTCTCTTCATATTGACTCCTCCCCCCATATTCTCCATGTTCATTTTAAATGTTATTATTCTTATAGTCAACGATTCGACAATAATCTATATAATTGTATTTTTCTATAATTACTTATTTTGTTATTGTTTTTTTCTATATCCATGTTTATTTTTATACATATAATTTTTGTATTCACATTAATCCTTTTTTAATATTAGTATTTTATTTCTTCAAGACATATTTTAAGTATTAGTATTATCATTATATACATAAAAAATGACCTATAAATAGGTCATCTGAACTAATGATTTTATGGTATATGAGATATTTTCTTAAATCACTTATTATTTTTATCATTTACAATACTCTTTTTATCTTAAAATAATTATAATCTAACTTTAATCACAAATTATGTTACATGCAAATATTTTTAGCAAACTTAACAATTAAATAGCTATATTTCATTAACCATCTTATAAATAGTTATATAACCTATCCACTATTCTTCCTCAATAAATTCAAATAAATTTTCCACTGTAGTATTGAATACTTTAGCAATATCCATAGCTAACTTTAAAGAAGGATTATATTTTCCATTTTCTAAGTGTACAATAGTCTCACGTCTTACTCCAACCGATTTAGCAAGTTCATTTTGTGTCATAAGGAGTTTTTCCCTATATTCTTTAATTTTTGTCCTCATCAATATTGCCACTTAGTTACATATCCCCCTTTTATCAAAATACACATACAAAATTAATTTAGATAATGATTGTATAAATAATACTGCAATAAGAATTATGCCAGTGTCCATATTTGATATATTTATATTCCTTGTATAAGGAGTTGCAAAGAAAATAGCAATTATAACTATAGAATACATCATTATTTTTATTGCAATCTGATTAACTTTTGATAGTATAAATTTAGATGATTCATCAACTAAATCATTATATTTTTTATTATAAATTAGATAACAACCAAAAACTATTAACCAGCTCAGCCCTGGAAGAGAAGCCGTACTTGGACCTTTAAAAATATACTTAGTCGCTAATACTGCTATAAAAAAATAAGTTATTACAAGTAATTCTAAGATAAGCTTTGATTTTACTCCAGTTTCTGATTTAGACATATAAAAATCCTCCTTAAAAGTTATATATTCTTTAGTTTTTGTTTTCATTAATATAATTACTTAATTACATATACCTCTTTTATCAAAATATATATACAGAATTAATTTAGATAACGATTGTATAAATAAAACTGCTAATAGAATTATACCTATATCCAAATTTGATACATCCAAAGCTCTTGTATGATTAGCTGAAAAGAGAACAGCTATTACAAACATAGAGTACAGCATTATTTTTGATGCAATTTGATCAACCTTTAATAACATAAGTTTTGATGCCTCATCGACTAAATCATTATATTTTTTATTATACATTGAGTCAAATACCCAAAAAACTAATAAGATTATAAAAGTAATCCAAATACCTTCGCCTTTAAAAATAAACTTTTCTAATAATAAGTCTATAAAGAAATAGGATAGCATCAGGAATTCTGAAACAAGATTTGCTTTAACACCAAGCTTCAATCTAGACATATAAAATCACCCCTTAAAAGTTATATATTTATAACACCCCATGTTATAAATATATAACTTTTCCAAATAAATTGCAAGAAAATATTGTAAATACTTAATAATATTTTTACAAGTATAGTCCATAAAAGATTTCATAATAGATATTTAATGCTTACAAATAATATTATAAAATTACTTTTTTATTCACTCCTATATAACCAGCTCTCTAAAAAATTCTTATACCATAAAAATTTATTCTTTAGTAAGCAGTACAGTACTAGATTAGTTTATTATATCTATTCTCTCAATCATATCATTTAATAACTATTATCCTAATTAATAAGCAATAATTGAAATGTATAGTTATACAACCTAAATTCACTTCAATATTCTTCAAAAATACCTTTTCTTGCGGCTGGGGTATGGTTTTGGATTTCATAATCAAAATAAAAAACCACTTATCTATTGCCATAGAGAAAGTGGTTTAGAATTTGAATTTAAAAATAAATCTTAAATTTATTTATTACAATTCATTAATTCGAAAAAATATTTAGAGTCATGTGTCTTATAAAGATTTAGCCAAGAAGTTAATGCTTCTTCTTTAAAAACATCTAAAACTTTTAAAACTTGTATCGTAAATTCTAATGGTGCAATTCCTGAAGCAGTAATTAAATTTTCATCACTAACTGCAGATTCCATTTTATAATATTTTTCTCCAGAATAACTTGGTATCACCATTTTTAGAAATTCTAAATCATTACTTGTATGATTTCTAAAATCTAGTAAACCTGTTTTAGCTAACCCTAAAGTAGCACCACAAATAGCTGCAACTATAGACCCTTGTTCCAAAGCCCCCTTAGATTTTTCTAATATTTTCTCATGACCCATAGACATCCAAGTATTTCCCCCTGGCAAAATTAATAAATCATTACTTTCAATATTAAGCTCATCAATTGTAATCTCAGGTAAAACTTTTAATCCACCCATTGTTATAATAGGATTTTTATCAACTCCTACTGTAATTACTTTTAGTGGCTTTAATCCTTTTTTGAAATATCTTCCTGTATTTAATTCAGCAGTTAAATATCCAACTTCCCAATCTGACATAGTATCGAATACATACATATATACTTTTCTATTTTTCATCTTTTACTCCTTATCTTATCAATTAATATACCTACATTGTAAAATAACTTAACTGACATACTCTGTCAGTTAAGTTATTAAATTTGATAATGATTAATTAATTCGAACAAATCTTTAACCATTTTATCCCTAAGACTTAATGGTTCAATTATTTGTATAGATTTTCTATAAGGTATAAGTATATTTGGTACATATGTAAATATTATCTCTTCTTGAAGTTTAAATATTACTTTATTTGAAGTCCTTTCTTTCAAATAATATCCTAGAAGCCAATGCTGGCATAAGTTGTCCAATGCATTTATCTTTCCTTCTATAACTAATTGTATAGTATTATCTTCATCTTTTGTTTCGTCCATAATCCCCTTTATAAAGAATTCACTTGCTGAAAATTCCTTTGGTCTATTAAAAGTATTTGATGTTTCTATAACACTACTAATTCTATCTAACCTAAAGCTGCGAATCTCATTTCTCATTTGGCAAAATGCTACTATGTACCAATTATTATTCCAACGAACAATTCCATATGGATTTATAATCCTACATTTTGATTTTTCTTCATGAGCTGTACGATAGTTAATTTCTACAGATGATTCATTTGCTATACTATTTTTCAACTTTTTAAGTACAGATTCTATGGATATTTTTCCAGTGGGTTTTATTACTTCAAAACCTATTAAATGTTTTGTTAAAATTTCTTCTTGTTTTTGATTTGAATACATTTTTAACTTTGACGTTGCTTTATCTAGTGTTTCATCTAAGAAACACCCTTCTTCTTTAGCAAATATAGCTGCATGAAGTAGAGCAGTTTGCTCTTCTGTATCAAAAAAAAGAGGTGCTTTGATGAAATTATTCAAAAGTGTATATCCACCATTATGACCTGTATCTGAAATTATAGGTATTCCACTAGCAGATAATGCATCAATGTGTCTGTAAACAGTTCTTATGTTTATTTCTAGTTTTTCAGATATTTGTTTTGCGGTGATTTTTTTATCTGAGTTTAGCATCCATAATATGGACATCATATTATCAATTTTAGCCATATAGTTTTACCTCTTCATGTGTGTTTTATAAGTTAATTATATAGGTTATGATTAGTTTTCACAAAAAAATATTAGCAAAGTGCTAATATTTTTCTTGGATTTTAATGGTGGAGACGAGGGGAGTCTACTATCTACTTTTTATATAATTTAGTTTTTATTTTAGTTTAGTATTTTCAATGAATTCAACATTTAATTTTCCTTATTTATATAAATATCTTATAATTAAGGAATTATAGAATGGGTACAAATTAGATATTATACTTTTAAATGTTTTCTATAGCAATAAATAAGCGCTTTTATCTAACTTCTATTGATTCTATTTCATATTAGTAAATATCATATATGTACTTAGCATCTATCTCTATACTTGCTATTTCAGATTCATTATCTAATGCTCGAGTGTAACCACCATAAGCCCTTCAATTCCCTGCCATTGCTACAGTTTATCTTTAAATTTAGTTTGTTGTTTAAACTTTTAAATTTCTTTATCACTCTTAATGCTTCTACTAAGTTCACTTACACATTCTTGTTTGTATCCATACTTTTCCATGTTGCTTTTTAGATTTCTTGAGTAGTCTTCTATGACTTCCCATTTTTCACTGTTTAAACTATTACCTAAATGGCTAGGGTTATATATTGAATATAAATAATCCCCTTAGCTATCATCAACACCAAAAGATTCGCCTATATACCTGACTTTTCTATAAATTTCAGTTCTATTTATTTACCTAATTATGATTGTTAAGCCTTTATTCTCACTTTAGTATATAATCAAGATTAATAAAAGTTATTTTTTCTCTTAATCAATAGTAACTATGACAATGCTAATGAGCTTCCTAAACTCAATCAATCATATTATTTATTGATTATCCTTTCATTTGATAAAAATAATCCTATTATAGCATCCAATCTATTTTTTACACTGATTTCATTCTCTAATATATCTATTCCCTTTGTCATTATGTACATATCACACTCTTCATTAGCAACTTTATACGTGTTTCCTTCATCTCCATGAGCTAATAATATTGATGATATACCTTTATTTCTATGTACTCCTATATTTAGTCCTGTTAGATAGGATATCATCTGATAATATGCATAATTTCCTAACTTATTTTTTTCATATATATCTACATACTTTGTATCTATAACTAAAATAGGTCTTTCTGTATCTTTCTCTAATATTAAAAAATCTGCATCCATCTTTAAAAAACTATTGTTGTTTAATTTATTAAAATTATTATCAACTTTTACTATAGAGTCTATAGTATGTTGATATCTTAAATAATAATTTTTATATTCTTCATTTATTAGCTCATTTAATAATATAAAAATATATTGCTCAAATAGTAAATCTGTTTTTATCATAAAGTTACAAAATAGTCCTTTCCCATGCCTTAATGATGATGCAAATCTATCTTTTAAAATTATTTGAGAGATAGCTATTAAAGTTTCATAATGTGAATTAGTCCTATTTTTACAATAAAAAGTACGATTTATATCTATATTATTTATAACTGCAGGATTTATTAATACTGAAAGCTCATTTTTATAAAATAGTAACTTACTCCTAATATCCTTACCTAACTTATATCGTGTAAGAAGCTTATCTATTGCTTTATATAGAATAATATTTTCAGGTGTATAAAATGTTAATTCATTAAATTTACAATAAAATTTAGTCCCTAAAATATTTTTTCTTACCTGTTTACTGACATCTAATTTTCCTCTTAGAAAATATATATTCTCTATATTTTTATTATAATTTTTTGTGTACCCAATTTTACTTATTTTACATAATTCATTTAAAAATGTTAATATAAGAGCTTCAATTAATTTTGTATTACCTTCTTCAACATTCACTAATACTTTTGGGTCTAAGTATAAATATCCTCTTCCATTTATATTTTCATAATCAGATGTAGCAACTCTATTTATCATATTAAATATGTTTAGGACATCTCCAACTTTAGGGTATATCCTATAAATACTATCACCTAAATCTAATACTCCAACTATGTTTTTTCCTTTTACTATTGTCTCATTTTTTCCTTTTGTGAACTCGAAGCAAGTTTTAAATTTCTGTTTAATATACGATAACTCCTTAGAAGAATTCCTAAGTGAAAAGCTTTCATTTTCACTTAAGTTATATATCTTTTTATCTTTTGGTCTATTGCTCATCTTTAATAGCCAACTCTTTTATTAATTCTAGTATGTCTTCACTATCTTCATATACAAAATTACTTGTTTCTCTTTCTATAAACCTTTCAGGTATTACATCTATAATTTCATCATATTCTCCTAAGAAATATTCTTCTAACAAAGGTATTATATCTTGTGTCCACACATCAACTATATTCTCATCTTTGAATACATCTTTTCCCATTAGATATGAATGACCTATCATCTTATCAGGTCCTATAAAACTTATCTTAGATAGTTTTTTATTTATATTTTCTATTGCATCAACTGATTCATATAATAAATTTCTATTATCATTTTCAGTAGATACAAATGTGTATAGTTCTTTTATTAAGTCTAATTTAGGATTACACTTAACAAATCCAAATCTTCTTCTAAGTGCTATATCCATATTAGCTATACTTTTATCACTAGTATTCATTGTTGCTAAAATAAATATATTTTTAGGTATTCCAAATGTATCATTTGTAAAAGGTAATTTAACAACTTGTTCATTGTGAGATCCTAACCTCTTATCTGTTTCTAATAGTGTAATAGTTTCTCCGAATACCTTTGGCATATCACCTCTATTGATTTCATCTATTATTAATACAAAGTTATCACAATAATCCCATGATAATGTACTTTCTAATAATCTATATTTTTCATAGCAAGTTTTCCAATTTTTTATGATACTTAATACTTCATCTTTCTCAGCTTCTGTAATTTCTTGATTCTCAACTTGATTTGAAAGATTCTTCTTTATTAGATTCTTAAGAGCTTTATAACAAATGTCTTTTAATACTCCATTTTTATTGTAATATGCAATTCCTGTATCTATAGTTTTTACAGATATACCTTCTATGAAATTTTCATATTCAAATGATGGATGTAAAGTTATCATATCTATGTTATTTTCTTCATTGTCTCTATACCTAGAGAATAGTTCTTTAAGCTTCGATCTCTTACTTATGAAAGAATCATTTAGTCTATATATTTTTTCACTTTGCGTTTGGTATATAGAATCCTCTTCAGCTACCATACCTAATGAATATTCAGTATTAGTAACATCAGTAACTATTTTCATATTTCTTAATAAGTCTTTACCTTCTTCACTTAAATAATATTCACTTATATATCTAGAATCTTGTGCTTCAGATTCTACAACAAGTCCTAAATCTAATAAGTATGGTATAACCCAGCTTAAAAATTCATTGTCTTCAGCTTTATATCCTAAACATATTTTTAATAACTTATTTTCTTTTTCAGTTCTTTGTATACTTTTAGGTGTACTATATTTAAATATATATCCATTTCTAGCTATAAACCATAATGCTCCAATTATAGTACTCTTCCACATACTCATATTGTGTCTATCAGTATTTTTTATAGAATTTAATACTGCATCTTTAGCAAAGTCAGGTAAGTTTCTTAAGTTGTGTAGATTTATACCTTCATTTAAATTTATTAAATTTTTGTATTCTTCTTTTATTCTTATACCTTCTTGATTTAATCTAACACCCTTTTTATTACCTTGTAGCTTCTCTTCTACTCCTAAATCAAAGTTAGTTACTGCTCTTGAATATTGAGCAAATGTAGAAGATCCTTTGTCTGGCCATTGCTCTCTTGAAATACTTATATCATCTTTTTCTATCATTATAGCCATGAATTTATTTAGTGCTGACATATTCCTATAACAAGTCTTTCCTGGCTTATATTCTCTATCATTTAAAAATTTTGATTTACTTTCATTTTCAACTTTATCATATTCAAAGAATTTTTCAAATGCTTTGTTAGCTATTTGTAAATTTATTTCTGTATTATTATTTTCTGTACTAGTTTCTGCCCCTAAATTCTTTAGTTCATTATCTATATTAGGATTTATTATTCTAAGCGCAGCCTCTCTAGCTTCATATGTTTTTCCTGTCCCTGGCGGTCCATAGTATAATATTTGTTTTTTACTCATAAAGAATTCCCTCCATAAATCGTTATATTTCCTATTTTAACCTTTTATGTTATATATTTTCAAACCAATCTTTATCTATAGTTATTTTTTCGACCATTTCTACTTCTACACCTAATCCCAGTTCTTTTAAGTGTTTTGTTAGTTCATCTCCATCTATTACGTCTATTGGTGTAGCGCCATCTCTCTGAGCTTCTTTTATAGCTTTTCTTGAAAATATACCTGTCGTTATTACTAATCCTTTATCTGCTCTTCCTACCATAGCACCTCTAAAGTCTCTTATTATAGAAGCTCCAACAGTACCTGAATATCTTTTAGCCTGAAATACTACATGAAATGATAATACTCCACCTAGTTTTAATATCCCCTTTCCGTCAATACCTCCATCACATGATCTTTTAGTTACTTCCACATTTACAAATCCTAATTCTCTTAATAAGCGTTGGCATAATTTTTCAAATCTATCTGGTTCAATTTTTTTTACTATTTCAAGTATCTCATCTTTCCATACATACTCATCATTGCCACATTCAATATCAATTGCTTGATTATCTACTATAAGTTCTAAATCTGAATCTTTTTTATTCTTTTTACTCTTTACCTGCCTTGCTCTATTGATTAAATCAACTGATTGTATATCTTCTACTTCTTTACCAACTGAAGTTATAGACCATACTCCTCTTTTACTATTTTCAATATATCCAACATTTTTCAAATTAGTTCTAGCCCAAGCTGCTCTATATTTTAATTTAGTAGTACTATTATCATGCATATAATTTATTTCTTCATCTGTTAAATTTAATATTTTGGCAATCTCATCATCTATTTCACTAATAGTAGCTGACCCTCCAAGAGTATCTATTGCTTGAAAACATGGAATCATTAAATCTTCATATGTATAATTAAACATAAATTCCCCCTAATTATCTAAAATTTGTTTTTATAAAAACAGAAATGGTATCATTCTCCATAATACCATTTTACTAATTTAATCCAAATATGTCTTTATCTTACTTGCTAAATTAAATGCTAAATTAACAGGAACACAGTTCCCAACTTGTTTATATTGACTAGTCTTTGACCCTGTTATAATAAAATTATCTGGTATCGATTGTAATCTACAACACTCTCTAACAGATGGAATTCTATTCTCTTCATAATGGAAGTAGTTTCTATGACCTGTATCTACTGTGTGTGATGGCTCTTGACTATTCATTCTTTGGAAAGCCTTATTATATTTTCTGACATTCCAAAATTCTTCTGGTAAATCTTTAATACTTCCACCATCTTTTATTTGAGATATTATATCTATAGTTTGTTCTGTATGTTTTGTTTGTTCATGATTGTATATTTCAACACTATCATTTCTAATCTCTCTTTGGAAATCATTTAATGGTTCATTATTATATTTTAATCCTTCATCAGCATTATTTAATTTATCTAATGATGGTAAATCTCCTAAAGCTTCTTTCGTAGATATCTTATATCCTAACGATTCAGGGAACTCAAACTTTTTACCATTCTTTAACCCAACAAAAAATACTCTCAGCCTTTTTTGTGGTACTCCATAATCAGATGAATCTAATATCTTAGCTTCTACTGTATATCCTAATGATCCAAATCTTTCTTTTATATCATAATAGAACATTCCTTTGTTTAATGTAAGTAGTCCTTTTACATTCTCTATAACAAAGAAATCTGGCATAACTTCTTTTACAACTCTATAGTATTCTAAATATAAAAAGTTTCTATCATCTTCTACATTCCTAGTTCCAACTGTACTAAATCCTTGACATGGAGGTCCACCTATTATTCCTGTAATATGATGCTTTGAAGTTATTTCTTTTATCATTTCATTGTCTAATAGCTTTATATCCATATTTTTTGCTATTTTATTTTCACGATTGTAATTATATGTTTCTATAGCATCTTTCCATACGTCTATTGCTAAAATACTTTCAAATCCAGCCTTTTCAAATCCTTGGCTAAATCCTCCAAGACCACAAAATAAGTCTATTATCTTTGGCTTATTGCTCATTATCTAAAACCTCCATTATACCTTTCGCTATAGCTTTTGCTAATAACGGTGGAACTGCATTACCTACTTGTCTATATTGGCTAGTTCTAGACCCTAAGAATTCGAATTCATCATTAAATGATTGTAATCTAGCTGCTTCTCTAACTGTTGGTATTCTATGATACAAAGGATGGAAATAATTACTATGTGCATTACCTGTATCAATAGTTACTGAACAATCTACTTCATTTAATCTTTTATAAGCTGATGAATGTCTATTACTTCTTTGATTATCAAATAATTCTAGTGGTATATCTCTCCAGTTTCCACCTTGTGGAACACAAGCTATTCTATCTTGAACTTTTTGGGCTGGATATTTTATAAGATGATTCATTATTGTATTTTGACTATTTCTTAAATATTTCTGATAATCCGTTTGTGGATCTGTATCTAATAAATATATATCTTGTCCTTCTCTTAAGTGATATAATTCACCTATTGCCTCTTTAACTGTCACTATTTTTCCTATTTTTTTAAGACTATCAAAATCAAATTCAATTCCATCTCTTATCGCAACAAAAAATGCTCTTTCTCTTCTCTGAGGAACTCCATAATCACTAGCACTTAAAACTCTTGAATTTATAGAATATCCTAATTCTTTAAATATACTATATATTTTTTCTTTTGCATATCCATTGTTAATCGTTAATATGCCTTTTACATTTTCTATTAAAACTGCTTTTGGTCTTACAAGTTCAACAAACTTCATATATTCAAAAAACAACTTGTTTCTTGGGTCTTCATCTTCTTTTTTATATCTATTGGCCGTGGAAAATCCTTGACATGGTGGACCTCCTATTATAATGTCTACATCTTTTATATTTGTAAACATATTAGGAATATCCTCATTATCTAGGGCTAACAAGTCTATACATTTAGCTTGGGACTTTGGAAAATTATGTTGGAATGTATTTATAGCATCTTGATTTACATCTATACCTCCAAATATTTCGCAACCTGCTAGTTCAAAACCTAAACTAATTCCTCCACATCCACAGAATAAGTCTAATACTTTATATGCCATTTTTATTACCTCATTTCCGTTGCTATTTATAAATTAAATCTTTTATTAAAATTTGTTTCATTTTCGATATTTAAATAATCACGTAACTTGCTCATAGATTTTTGATTCAATACTAATTGCAAATACTTTAAGTTACCCACTTGATAGTAATAATGATATCCAAAAGTTTTTCTCAAAGTTTCATTTCCTATAGATATGTCTAAATCACATTTTTTTGCTGCTTCATTTAAAATCCTATATAAATGAGATCTATCTATAGGTTCTTCTCCTCTATTACTTTTAAACAAATACTTATTTCTTTCATCCCCTATATTGTTAAATAAAAGATATTCTTTTATAGCATCTCTTGTATTTTTTGTAATGTCATATTTGATTCCATTGATACTTATTGAATCTCTAATATTATTAGAATCTAATATATCTTCAATTTTGAGATTTAGTATTTTACAAGTTTTTATACCCGTATTTATCCCCATTACAAAAATCAAATAATTTCTTAAGTTCTTTGACTTCAAATATTTTTTTATTTTATTTATGTCTTCTATATTTTTTATAGGTTCTACTAATTTCATAATTAATCAATCCTAACTATTAATACATCTTAATATCTATTTTTTTACTTTTGCTGTATTTAATTATATATATTTATTATTATTTTTTCAATATTTTTTTATTTATACATAATTTCTACAACTTTTTATATTATGGATCTCTTTTTTTAACTTACTCTTAATCGTTCTCGTACAATCTACATAATCGCTTCGATAGCTCTGGCCATACTCTTCTCTATATAATGCTCTACCCTCTCTTTAATATCTAAATCCATATATAGTATTCACAAGGATATCTAGCCCTAAGATATCACCTCATATTAGCACATCTTTAATCATCACCTATAAATTATATCCATAGTGCCTTAGAAACATTCTTATACCTCTATTTAGTTTATTTACTATGAATTTAGTCTCTTCTATATCATCATAACTAATATTTAAGATATTATTTTATTTAGCTCCTTAGACAAATAATTTTTACTCTTCAGTTTTATAATATCTCTCAGTTATCTTTTCAATAAACAGGTCAAGCTTCTGATAAACAATCGCATCTAATTCATTTTCAACTTTCCACAGTTCGAAACCATATTGAATTATGCTATAGTGTTCTTTCATACTTGTATACTATTACTTATTTTTAACTTCTCTATTTTCCATATAGCTTTCATGTATCGATATTTTATAGTCATTTTTGATTGAACTATCAAGAACTTTTGAACTTTATCTATATGAAGACTTCTCGAAGCACTTACCACTTATTGTAAAGCTCCATGTGTATATTTCTAAATACTTACTATTTCTTTGACTTGCTTTTTTTAGCTCTATCTCTTGGATTACATAGTTCGATCTTCTTTCCTTAAACAAAAAACTCAATGGAAACTATAGTTATATCTAGAGATATATCCATTAAATTAAAAACTCTTAAAGCTAATCAAAATGAATTTAAACTTATATCATCAGGTTTATATAAAGACTCTAACTATGTATTTTGTAATGAATTAGGAGAACTGTTTAATGAAAATAAACCTAATAAAATCTTAACTACTATTTTAAATAAAAGCTGGATTGATCCTATCAAATTCCATGCCTTAAGATATACATATTCCACTAGGTTATTCGAAGCTAAGATTCTACCTAAAACAACTCAACCCTACTTGGCCACTCTAATATAAGTATTACTATTGATATTTACACTCATATTATGGAAGATAAAAAAGCATAGATTATATATAAATTAAATTCATTAATATTTAATAGAAAAAATTTATACTTTTAAAACACTTGTTCATATTTTGATACAGTTTCTATTTCTTTCAATGCGTTTTTAAAATCATTTTGATATATATAAGACCTAGTCATATTTAATTGTTGTTTGAACATTTCATATAAGCTAGAATCAAATTTTAATGCTTCTAAAATTAAGTTCATATTATTATCTACAAATTTAATATATTCTGTAGAATTCTTATCTATTTTTCTTGATTTATATTTTAATGCTAGATCATTTATATAATTTTTACTTATTTAATCTAGAAGAGTTTATAACATTTTTCATTTGTTATAATTTTATATCAAATATTTGAAATTGATTATCATATTTGGAACATGCAAATACATATTTTTTACCATGCTTTATATCTAGCTTTTCTAATAATGTACTTACTGATTTAAAATCAAAGTAATTTGACTTCACCTGTACAGATACTTCATAATCCTTAAAAATAATAGTAAAATCATTTATTTGTTCAAAAGTTATCTCTTGATAATCTTTCTTATCTATATTATCAAATAAATAAATTAGACTTACACAATCTTGAATTGCAGTTCCTGTATAATTAATTACACCACCTGTATTTTTTCTACTAAAATATTCTTTAATCCATATTTTTACTCCTCTTTACTAAAAAATAATTCTTCTACTATTGTATCTAAAGCACTAAACAGTTTAACCATCAAATCATTTCTTGGATTATTAGCCTTACCTCTTTCCAAATTAGATAAATAATATCTTGATATACCAACTCTATCTGCCAGGTCTTGTTGATTTAGACCTTTTTTAATACTAAATATTTTTAAATTGATTCCCATACTTTTTCTTCCTTTTTTCTAGTTTACATTCGTAAACTTTACATTTTAATTATAATGTCGATATATGTGTACTGTCAATAAGAATATATTATTTTTCTGTTCTCATTTGTGTACTTTTGGGATATACTTTATACGAGGTGATAATATTGCAAATTGGAAAAAACTTAAAAAAGATAAGAAAACAAAAAGAACTAACACAGATTCAACTTGCTGAAATTAGTGGCATCTCAAGAAATGCTCTAATAAATTATGAAAATGATAAAAGAATACCTAGTATAGATACCTTATCAAAACTCGCTAAAGCTTTGAAAATTGAAAAGACTATCTTTTATTTTGATATTGAAAATGAAGTAATGACTAATGAAGATATTTTATACTTTTTACAGTCTTTATTCCCAGAAGAATACTATTCTTTTGATGAATTTTTAAATGCTATTTCAAATCTTATGGAAGATGATGATATTAGGATTACCTCAAGTTTATTGCTAGGCGCTTGGTCTGATAAAGACCAATATTATAAACTTGGTGAAAAATTAGAACTAAATGAAAATCAAGTTTATAATTGGATACTTTCAGATTGTATATCTAATACTGAATTAGATTTTTCATTATATCCTGATGATATAAAAGAAATTATTAAAAATGATGTTCTTACAAAACAATCAATTGATGAATTATTAGATATTGGTTTATCAGAAGAAAATATAGAAACAATCTATGATTACTTTAGTGAGGCAACAGATAATGGGAGTAACATTCGACTAAAAAAGTTAATATCTCAAAAAGAAAATATGACTATTAAAAATAATGATTACTTTAAATTATTACAAGAAAATAATGAATTAAAGGAAAAAAATAAAAAGCTTGAAAATACACTTAAAGAAATAAAAAAACTACTAAATAAAATATAAAAATAGTATCTAAAACAATGGTAAAAAACTATGAAAGGAGCTACAATCATGAATAAATCATATATACCAAAATACACACATAAATTCCCTACTAATCTACCTCATGGAGATAAAAAATATACTTTAACATACATTAGAAGAATGATAAGTGAATTTGTATATGATATGAGTAACCTAGAAAATAACCCCTTTACATTCCCAGAAGTACAAACATTACTTGATGGTATAACAGTGGGTGGACATAAATTAAGTGACCAAAATCAAATACTAAATATAAAATCATCATGGGATTATGTAATAAAATTAAGTAACAAAGAAAACTTATCTTTAAATAAAGATACAATTTGCTCTATACATAAAATAGTTGCAAAAGATGAAGCTCTAATCGTTGGAGATTTTAGAAACGGTAACATAGGTATAGCTGGTACTACTCAATATGAATGCATAGAAGCCACTCTATTAAATGATTTATTTGTAAGTGACATAAATATCATAAATAAAATAACTAACCCCTTAGAAAAGGCTATAATAATAAATTTATGGTTATCCTATTGCCAATTCTTCTATGATGGCAACAAAAGAACTGCTAGACTTACCTCAAACCTAATACTTATAAGTAATGATATAGGAGTTCTATCAATACCAGCTAAACATAAACAAGAGTACAACACATTAATGCTAAACTTCTATGAAACACTAGAAGCTGATGAAGTTATAAAATTCTTATTAGAGAAATGTATTACATTCTTTGATGGATATAACTATAAATCATATAAGGAGCTGTTTAAAAATGGCAACTAAAAGAGCTAATGGAGAAGGCTCTATCGGAAAATATAAAGATGGTTGGCGTTCCCGTATAATGATTGGCTATAATGAAGATGGTAAACCAATAAGAAAAGAATTTTATGGTAAGACTCAAAAGGAAGTTAAAGATAAACTAGATGCTTATAAAAAACAATATTATTTAAGCTCTGACATTTCAGATGATAAAATAACTTTAGAGCATTGGTTTTACAATTGGTTGTTTGAATATAGAATAAAAGATTTAAAACCTAAGTCATTTGAAAGATATGAAAGCATCTATCGTAATTATATTAAAGATACTGATTTAGGCAATGTTAAATTAAAGGACTTAAGAGTATCTCACATACAAAAATATTACAATAGATTGCTTGATTCCAATAAAAGTATAGCTACTATAAGGCAAATAAACACTAAACTAAAAACCTGCTTATCAGAAGCTGAAAAACAAGGTCTTATACAACGTAACTATTGTACTATGGTAAATATACCAATTGAGAAAAAGGAAAATAAACTTGAAATATTGACTCTTGAACAACAAAAGAGTTTTATAAAAACTATAGATGGTCATAAATTAGAGGCATTATTTTTACTTGCCCTTGGTACTGGACTTAGATTAGGAGAATTATTAGGACTTAAATGGTTTGATATTGATTTTAAAAAGTCCAATTTAACAGTTAAAAGAACTCTTCAAAGAACATATCTTATAGATAAAACTGGAAATAGAGAGCTTAAAGTATTGGAGCAAGAGCCAAAGACATCAAATTCTTACAGAACTGTACCTACTCCAAAGGATGTCTTAAATAAATTGAAAGAACATAAAGTAAATCAAAATACAGATATATTAAAGGCTGGAGAATTATATAGAAATGATAATTATGTATTTTGCAATGAATTGGGTATCCCTATAGATGATAAAAGACCTTTAAGGAATTTAAAGTCCATATTAAATAGCTTAAATATAGAGCCTATAAAGTTTCATGGTCTTAGAAAAACTTATGCAACTAGACTTTTTGAGAATGATGTCCCTCCTAAAACTGTACAAGTTTTAATGGGTCATTATGATATATCAATAACTTTAAATATATATACTCAAGTTATTGAAGATAAGAAGGTTGAAGCTATAGAAAAATTGGATAAAATATTTTCATTGTAAAAATCAAATACATATAAATATTGTGATTTAATATAGTTAATTACAAAATCAAAATAAGGATACAAATTAATTTAATATTATCTTGTATCCTTATTCTTATCTAGTTTTTTCAATATTTATCTTGGATAGCCTTTATGATACATTAATCCATTTTCTAGCATTAGTTCTTGAGCCAAGTATATATGACCCTTACAGTGCATATCTGATACACCCTCACTTATAAGTTTATATATTTCAGAAGTATATAAATAATCCATACTTTCTTCCAAGCTCTTACCTGTTTGCTTAGAAAATTCTAATATGATTTTTTTATATAGTATTTGTAATAATGTTTTATTTGCTTCCATAATCACTATACCTCCTCTTCATACCTAAACTTTAAATATTTATCTATTACATTTTGATTGGTTATACATATTTGTTCATTTGGTTTATAGTATTTTAATCTTTTTAAAGCTTCATCTTTTTCAATAAGATTATCTTGATACAGTTCTATTGTATTGTAAATCTTATCATCAGCAATTCCACCTATTATAACATCATATTTCATATATACATCACTCATATTTCTACATTCTAATATAAAGTCAAGCCATTCTAAATTATAACTATCGAATATTTTTACATTACAAATTTTTTTTAATTCATCAATATCTAAAGAATAGCTATTTAAATATGCTTTTTTACCCCTTTTCTTAAAACGTTCTGTCCAGTTAAGTGCCTGTGTTTTTATACTAGTTAAATAGAATCCTTTTCCAAAATCTAAAGAATCTCTTGAAAAGGTAATATTAGGCGTTTTTACCACACAGTATGAACCATGATATACAATCATTATATCACGCCCTTTTCTTTAAGTACTTGTATTAAATCTTGCACTATATAACTTTTACTTTGAGAATGTAGTGCTTCATAGCAAGGTATTATATAGTTATCTAAAATATCAGTATCATGTTTAAGAAGTTTATAAACTCCTTCTGAATCTATATTCAACTTTTCTGCTAAAGCTTCAATGCAAAAAATAGAAAATTCTAGTTTTCTTTCATCCATTACAAACCTCAACTCCTATCAAACTTATATAATATATATTTTTATTAATTAACAACTTAAACTATTTTACATTTATAAAAATATTATATCATAAAGTAGATATTAAAATTCTATGTTACCTAATATCATAATAAATAAAGGTTTTTTATACACCCTAAATGCACCCCAATATACCCTCAAAAAAACCTCTTTTTCTGTGGTTGGGGTACAGTTGGTGGATTTCATCTCCAAAATAAAAAATACTAGTCAATAAAGACTAGTATTTCCAAGTATTTCATCATTCTTTTTTTAAAATTGGTGGAGACGAGGGGAGTCGAACCCCTGTCCGTAAGTCTTTTCCTCGTTGCATCTACATGCTTAGCCAACTTCACTAGTATCTCGCCTCACATAACGCCAAGTGGCAGGCTCTATGCTTAGCCAGTCCCAATTAATCTACTTTAAGTCGAGACACCCCTAAAGTAGTTCCCTGCATAATGACGTCCAGTCTTAGTCGGCAGGAGGACTAAGAGGGACGAGCAGCAACTAGGCTGCTATCGCGAAATTATCGTCTGCGTTTATTTTAAAGTTCCCCAGTTTTTACGTGACCCAGAGTAACACGACATGCAGCCTCAAGTTCCAAACCCACGTCGAAACCTTTACGACCCCTTGAGTAGTTTATAGTCCATTAGACTTTTCGCAAACTTTATCACCATTTTTATTAAATTTTTAATGTATATATAATATAATACTTTTAAGAATAAAAATCAATGTTATGTTCTAGATAATAAAGAATTTTATTCTAAAAAATACACTTTTATCTAATTTAATACTTGCCTGTCATTTCTCTTTCTATACGTCTTTGTGCATCTTTCTTAGCCATATCTTGACGCTTATCATATAACTTCTTCCCTTTTGCTAAAGCAATTTCTACTTTAACTTTACCATTTTTTAGATATAAACTAAGTGGTATAAGTGAATACCCCTTTATAGTAGTTGCTCCAATAAGTTTTCTTATCTCATGCTTATGAAGCAATAATTTTCTAACTCTTAAAGAATCAACATTGAATATATTTCCTTGCTCATATGGACTTATATGAACTTGTTTCAAAAATACTTCACTATTATCTACAGATGCATATCCATCACCTAGGTTAACTTTACCTTGTCTTATTGATTTTACTTCTGTTCCTTTTAATTCAATTCCACATTCATAAGTTTCTTCTATAAAATATTCATGTCTTGCTCTTTTGTTTGTTGCTAATACTTTCTTACCAGCCATATAAATCTCACCTTCTTTGCTAGAAATTTTTTCAATTGATATTAATAATTTGCTAAATTTTTCATTCTACTAAATCATTTGACTAACCTGTATAATAACATATTTAGGAATTTTAGTCAAGATTACACTAATATATTAAGTTTCTTAAGTAATATGATAAATAGTAAAGCAAAATAAATAACAAGCCATATCAAATACATTCAATCCCAAGCTAAATTTAACTGCTAAAATCAATTTATTAACTTCAAAACAAAAACTACTCTAAATATCTATCTTTTATCTTTTAATATGCCCATAAAATATAATACCCACAAATAATAAATAATACTCAAAATATCCATTTAAATAATCACATATCCTTAAAAAATCCTACTTCAGCTATAACCATCTTAAAGTTTCTTAAAAGATGTAAAAATTTGATGATAAAGTAGCCATTTTTCCAAAAAAAATGTAATATATAATTATATCTTGTAATATTTTAGAGATAAATATTAACTATAGTAGGGAGAAATTTGTATGGATTTAAGCAAAAAAGTAAGAATTTTAGAAAATGCATCAGATGGCAAAAGTGAATTTGAAATATTAGAATTTGAAAAACTTGAAGGTGCTTCTAGCCCAATGATGGCAATGGGATTATATTTTGCTAGAGAAGCTGGCTTAAGAGCTAGACAAATTAAGATAAAGTTAAATAATTCATCAATAAAAACAGAAGCTGGTGCATTATATTATTATAAAGGTAATATCTCCTCTGAAACTAAGATTGGTGGCGTTGGAGGCCTTTTCAAAAAAGGAATATCAGGAGCACTTACTAATGAATCAATGATGAAACCTGTATATAAAGGTACTGGCGAAGTTTACTTAGAACCTTCTTTTAGACATTACTTATTTATGAGTCTTGATAATGATTCAATAGTTGTTGATAAAGGATTATTCTATTGCTGTTCTGATACAATAGAAGTAAAGGCATTTACACAAAAGAACTTCTCATCTGCTTTACTTGGTGGTGAAGGTTTCTTCCAAATAGAATTAAGTGGTACTGGTGTAATCGTTCTAGAATGCGTTGTTCCTCAAAGTGAAATTGTAGAATATGAATTAAAAAATGGAGAAGAATTAAAGGTAGATGGTAACTTTGCAATAGCAAGAACATCTGGAGTTAATTTCTCTGTTACTAAATCAGATAAATCTTTAATTGGTTCTGCTTTAAATGGTGAAGGTTTCTTAAATACGTTTACTGGTAATGGTACAGTTTGGTTAGCACCAACTCAAGTAATGTATGAAAAATTAAGCTTTGGTTCAATGCCTACTAATGATAATATGAATAATAAAGTTTCTAGACAAAAATAGTAGTTTTATAAATACTTACTAAATCATTATGAAATTTATAAAATTGTTATAGGTTTTATTTGACTATCACTGTGAAATCATTATGAAATTTATAAAATTACTATCGGTTTTATTTGACTATTATTATGAATTCACTATATAATTTATAAAATTACTATAGATTTTATTAAACTATTATTGTGAAATCACTATAAAATATAAATTTGAGAGCTTTTAATAAAATTCAATATATATATTCTTATACTAATAGATAGATACATCTATTTACATACATAAATATCAAATTATATATTGTGTATATAAAAATAAACTTGTATTTCATAAATGTACTTTTTATTTCTATTACCTTCATTTTATTAAAGCTCTCACATTATTTATCTAACCTTCCTTTTTATAGGTTTTATCAATAGAGATATGATTATCAACACTACACTTCCAGATATCAACCAATATTTTTCATCAAAACTGCCTTGACTCATAGACATTATAAAGAAATTTCCAACATACTTATCTTTAGTCATCATATTTAAAATTAAATATCCTATAGACACCATATATCCAATGATTGTATTGTTAAATAAATTCGAAAAAAACATTCCCAAACTTCCTACAAACATAGCTGATGCAAAACTTCCAACAATATACTCAGTTACTGGAAAATCTCCACCTAAATAGATTAAAACATTTACAAAACCTATGATTAAAACAGCTATACTTATAATTGACATCAGTATTCTAATTGATTGTACAATAACTTGAGATAGTGATTTTGATGATACTATTTCATCAATCTCTTTTGATTGTTCTAGTGAAAATATAGGTACCAACATTATTATTCCTACTATTACAACATAATTTTCTAAACATATGGCTGACGAAATTCTATCTAAATTAGCTACTCCTTGTATTAGAGGAATCAAACATAACAATATAATTGAACATATCAAATTAATTAAAGTGCTTAATTTGAAGTTTTCTTTTATTAAAACTAAACAGTTTTGAAAGCTTTGATGCAACATCAAGATTCCCCCTTCTTTTTTGCTCATATAAGAATATCGTTAGCAAAACAATCACTAATGCACCTAGACTCATCATAAATCTATTACTCATAATTTGATTAAAGTTTTGTGCAACAATATTCCCACTTAGCACACTATTATGTCTTATCATTAACCCCATTGTTGGATAATCACCTTTAAGACCTGTAGAATTTATACTGTAAAACCACCAAATTAATTGAACAATAATTGCTATTGGTGTATCTGTTAATATAGTAAGGCTCATACCTATAGCTGTAGCTATCATAAGTGTTGGAAGTAGCCACCATATTGTATATTTTATAAATGCTAAATTATCAACTGATATCCCTTCATTTTTGCCAAATGAAATCAAAGGAAGCAAATCTTTTATACCTAAAATTAATACTGGTAATAACATCATAAAAACAAGTGCAAAATATCTTGATAAAACTATTTTGTATGATGATACTTGTTTTGAATAAATAATTTCTCTCATTCTTGAACGTTTATCTTTAAGCGACATGAAAACTGCCACAAACACTGGAAATATACTTAAGACTATACCTATATAATCACAAAAAATTCTTGCATAGCCACTAGTAACTTTATCTTTTTCTATTGTATAGTTATAATTCTGCATCGCTTCATTATAAGAAATTGGAACTACTCCAAATCTTTGCAACTTATCAAAGGCATATGCAGACCCTCCGCCTAAAATATCATCTACTCTTTGCATTATTTCTTCAAATCTTCCAATAGATACTCTTGAATAATCTATTTTTATGCTATCTCCATTTTTCCATAGTGAATTTATTTCCTCAATACTTCTACCAGTTATTTCTTCTATATATTGTTCTAGGGTCTTGGTTTTATTTTGGTCCAATTTTATAGATTTAACTATTCCTGTTGGATATGTTGTATATGAGTTTTCTTGATATTCTCTAATTAAATTTATAGTTGCATTTGGAATGACTTCTTCTGTTTTCATAGATTCTTTTTGACCATATGGATATTGATTGTGTATAGAATAATATTCCTCAATATCTTCTACCCTTTGAGGAGCAACTAATGGATTCCCATCATTAGGAACATTTTTACTTACATCTTTAGAAACTGAACCCCCAAGTTGAGAAACATAGAAAAACACTAAAACTATAATAAAAACATAATATACTATACTTTTTAATATATTTTTACATTCTTTTAAAAATAGATTCATATCTTCTCTCCTCCCATTATAAGCATATAGCCATCTTCAATAGTTGGATTACATTCTACTGCATTTTCAAAAGGTTTATCATCTGATATGACCCTAAGTGTAGCCTTTCCACCTTGAGTCAGCATACCTATAACTACAAATTTATTTTTTATATTTTCAATATCTTTTTTATCTACTTCAATACTATATACTTTTCCTTGAGCTAGTTTTGCTAAAGCCTCAGTAGAGCCATTGTATATAACTTTTCCACTATCTAATATAGCCACATTTTCACATGTAGCTTCTATATCTCCAACAATATGCGTTGATAATATAACAATTCTATCATTTGCAATTTCACATAATAGATTTCTAAATCTTATACGCTCTTCTGGGTCAAGACCTGCTGTTGGTTCATCTACTATTAAAACTCTTGGATTATGAATTAGTGCTTGTGCTATGCCAAGCCTTCTATTCATACCTCCAGATAAAGACTTTACCTTAACATTTTGATGATTAGTAAGGTTTACTTTACTTAATAACTTGCATATAACTTTTCTTCTTTTCCTTAGTGGTATATTCGATAAAACTGCCAAATAATCCATTGCTTTGTATACTGTCATATTGGGATACATTGAAAAATCTTGTGGTAAATAGCCAACCATATTCCTAATATCTTTAGTATTCTCAATAGGAACCCCACACATATCTATTGAACCTTCTGTTTTGGATAATAAGGTAGCTAAAATTCTCATAAAAGTCGTTTTTCCTGCTCCATTTCTTCCTAAAAGCCCAAACATCCCACTGTCAATTTCAAGATTTATACTATCAAGAGCACTTTTTGTTCCAAATCTTTTACTAAGATTAGACACTGATATTTTCATTTCCATATATAAATACACCCCCAGAAATAGTTTTATAGAATTGTATTTCTATAAATTTTTTATTGTATTTTCATAATAAATTCTAAAACTTAAAATATTATTTATAAATTTCTAAATTTTTCCTAAAGATTTTAATTTTTCTACTTTTAATTAGAGTATATATTTTTTTAATTTTTACTTACTTTATTTGTGAATCCGTTTTATATAATAAAAAGATATGGTGGATGGCTAAACGAATTATTTATAATGGATAGCTTTCAATATGATGGTAAGTTGCTATAACGAAAAAATATTGCAGATAACTAAAAAAATTATTGGATATAAGAGATTAGCTTCAAAAGATAATTGATTTGCATAATGAAAAATAGGATAAGTATACAAAAGAATTGTTGGATATAAGAGTTTAGCTTCAAAAGATAGTTGATTTGCATAATGAGAAATAAGATAAGTATACAAAAGAATTGTTGGATATAATAGATTAGCTTCAGAAGATAGTTGATTTGCATAATGAAAAAATAAGATAAGTATACAAAAGAATTGTTGGATATAAGAGATAAATTTTTTAAAAAATTAATTCACATAATAAAAAAACATACTATCTAATTAAAAGAATTATTGAATATGATAGGTTAGCTTCAAAAATAAATCGAGTCACATAATGAAAAAATATTATAGATATACAAGAGAATTATAGAACACAATAGATAAATTTCAAAAATATAATAGACTCAAAACTATAATTAAAAAATCCTCTATTTTATCAATTAAATTAGAATCTGGAAGATTATTAAATGCTTATTATAGACTCATATATTTCAGAATCATATTATATAATCTGTTCTAAGAAATATTTATCACATACTTGTATCCTAATGATACTAACTTAGGATAAATCATTTAGCCTTTTAAGATAAATAAAATATATGTAGCTACACACCACAAGAATCCAAAAATAATTGATATATTTTAAAATGCTACTATTAAATAAATAATTAAAAGGCTAATATGTATCTTCCCTTATAAAATCATACTTCCTCATCTCTAAGATATATAAATGTATTAATCGTTCATAGTTTTTTAGTAATCATCACATTATATAAAATATTACTGCTTGTCTCTCATTAGCAGCTTCTTCTATAAACTTTTTAAGTTCAATCAAATTTGCCCATACATAATCAAAAAACTCTTCTTCATTCTCATCATCCATAACAGGGTAAATATTATTTTCTAACATCTCACTAATATTAAATTTTTCTCTAAACTGCTGCTCTTCCAAACTGTCCATTGCTTCTGATAGCTTCTTTACATCATTAGCTGTAATCAGCATTGCAGGAGGTTCTCCATCAATCTCCATAAATACATTTCCACTCATTACTAGTTTGCTAAATATATTATCATCCTCTCCTCCAAATGGACAACCTGTTAAAGTAAAGTGAATAGCATGCCATGCTTTATCAATACTGATAGTATTATCTTCATCCATATCTCCAAAAAATAAACCTTGTAAGTTATCTTCTGCTTGTTGTAATTTCAAAACATTTTCTTCACTTATTCTAATATAACATCCTATCATACCCATAATTCTATTCCTCCTAAGTAGTGTTTTTTTTATTTTAACACTAAATTTATACAAAGTAATATATCGTTATAAATTAAATAAAACAAAAATTTATGTAGAACAAAAAAATAAGTGTATCTCAAGTTTTAAATGATACACTTATTTTATATTAAAAATTTATTTTTTAAATATCTGTTTTTAACTAAGTATTTTTGTACTACCTATTTTCATCAAATATTTTTATATTATCTATTCTCATTAAATATTTTTTAACTTCTAATTTTCATTGCACATTGAGTATTACAAATTTAGTTATACCATAAATACTACAACTTCTCATATCTATTTTAGATGTTTTACTTATTCCTCTATTTTTTCAACTATTTCAAAATCAATTTCTTTAAAGTCTACATTTACACCCTCAACTTTTATCTTAACTAAATCACCTATCTTATATGACTTCTTAGTTCTTTCTCCTACAACACTATAAGAACTCTCATCATAAATATAATAATCATCATTCATATTTGCAAGTCTTATCAATCCTTCTATAGTATTATCTAGCTCAACAAATATTCCAAATGAAGTTACACTAGATACAACGCCTTCAAACTCTTGACCAACTTTATCCTTCATATAAAGAGCCTTATAGAAATCATGTACATCCCTTTCAGCCAATTCTGCTTTTCTTTCTTTTTCAGATGATTGAACAGATGCATAATCCACTATAGTAGTAAGCTGTTCCTGTCTCTTTCCACTTATCTTATTATTTAAAGATTCTTTTATTATTCTATGAATCTGAAGGTCAGGATATCTTCTTATTGGTGAAGTAAAGTGACAGTAGAATTTAGCTGCTAATCCAAAATGTCCACTACATTCTGGTGAATACTTAGCTTGTTTTAAAGAACGAAGCATTATAGTACTAATAGCACCTTCTTCTTTTTTGCCCTTTATCTTCTCTATTATACCTTGTAATGCCTTTGGATGTACTTCCTCTTTGTCACCCTTTATTACATATCCAAATGTAGATATAAACTTACTCAATTCTTCCATTTTTTCCAAAGATGGTGTCTCATGTATTCTATACACAAATGGTATCCCCATCCAATAAAAATGTTCTGCAATTGTCTCATTACTTATAAGCATAAATTCTTCTATTATCTTATTAGATATTCTTCTCTCATATGGCTTTATATCTGCAACTTCACCGTTTCCATTTAGAATTATCTTTGCTTCTGGGAAATTGAAATCTATAGCCCCTCTTTTTTCCCTTCTTGACATAAGAATCCTAGCTAAGACCTCAGCATTCTTAAAGTCATCTGCAACATGTTCAAAAGTCTTTTTAAGTTTTTCATCATCTTTTTCTAATATGTCAGACACTTCTGTATAAGTCATTCTAGCTTTTGAATTTATTATAGATTCACATATCTCATGTTTAACTACATTTCCTTTATGGTCTATTTCCATAAATATAGAAAGAGTTAACTTATCTTCAAATGGATTTAAACTACATACTCCATTTGAAAGAGTTTTTGGCAACATTGGGATTACTTTATCTACTAGATAAACTGATGTAGCCCTTTTTAAAGCTTCTTTATCGAGTTTATTTTTTTCTCTTACATAATGTGTGACATCAGCTATATGAACTCCTAATTTAAAGTTTTTATTAGGTAATATTTCTATTGATATAGCATCATCTAAATCTTTTGCGTCATCTCCATCTATAGTAAATATGTTTAAATCTCTTAAATCTCTTCTTCTTTTTATCTCTTCTTGAGGAATTTCAACAGCCACAGCCTCAGCTTCTTGCAATACTTTTTTTGGAAACTCTTCTGGAAGACCATGTTCTCTTATTATAGAGTCTATTTCTACGCCTCTTTCACCTTTTTGACCTAGTATCTCTATAATTTTTCCTTCTGGTTTTCTATCCTCTTGTGGCCATACTGTAATTTCACATACTACTTTATCATTATCTACTGCTCCACTAAAATGTTTTTTAGGTATATATATATCTTTAGTAAACTTCTTGTTATCTGGTGTTACAAAGCCAAAAGTTTTACTTGATTGAAAAGTACCCACTATTCTAGTTATCTCTCTCTTTATAACTTTTACTATTCTTCCTTCAGCTCTCTTTTCTTCAGTCGCAGGTACAACTATTTCTGCCATAACTCTATCATTGTGCATAGCTCCATTTATATTGTCACTTGAAATAAATAAATCTTGCGTATACTCAGCATCAGACTCAACAAATCCAAATCCTTTTTTATGTGATACAAATTTTCCAACAAAATATCCCATTTGATTTGGAGATATTATTTTTCCTTTCTTAGTAAAACTTATATAACCATCTTCTTCTAATTCATTTAAAAAATTATAGAACATTGGCATTTCTGATGAATGTATATCAAAAATTTCTGCTAATTCTTCTTTCTTTAGAGGATTATATGCGCTTTCATTTATTAATCCTAACAAACTCTCTTTAAGTCCTGGTATCATTTTTCCCTCCTATTTTAATCTTTCATTATATTATTGTTTATATTACATTACCTTTTATATTCCTTAGAACAAAGCTTTTTTATTAATTACATATAACTTTTTATACTTTTTATTATTCCTACAAGTTAAATTACTTATTTATATTTTGTATTTATTATAAATTGTAAAGTAATAGCTTAAAACACTATTATGCTGATTCTTTAAGAATAAATTATCTGTATAAATGTCATTATGATTGTTTAAATTACTGTTTATTATCTACTTTATCACCTAATTATACACTATCAGATAGGATTGGTAAAATATTCATCTCATATAAGTATTACTATATAATAATTTATTCTATTAGTATACTCAAATCATGTAAAATTTATATAACTCAATTAATTTTTTAAACACAACTTAATAATATAAAACTCATAATAAAAGTAAATTTATATGTTAAATGAGGTTGATTTTTTATTATTTTTTATTTATGCTAGTACTAAAGACTTGCAAACGTTTTTTGACAAGTCTTTATTTTATCTAAACTAAACAAACTTTTTTTTACAAATAAATACATGAAATTTAAACTAATCTACTTATTGGAGGAGATAAAATTGGAAGAAGTAATTGCAAAAATTATTACTATAGAAAATGGATTTAAAGAAATTGAAACTATAGCTAAAAAGATTGTAAAAAATAATGAATCAAAAAAATGTTATTATCTGTCAATCTACTTATATAGATCAGAATACTATCAAGTAAGAGAATTGGCAGTGTTTATACTTGGATTTATATCAATAACAATTTCTGAAGCGTTGTTATTTTTAAAAGATAATGTTAGTAAAGATGAAAACTGGAGAGTACAGGAAATACTAGCTAAATCATTTGATTATTATTGTAGTGAGGTAGGATATGAAAAAGCACTTCCTGTAATAAAAGAATGGATTAATTCTGACAATCCAAACGTAAAAAGAGCTGTCACAGAAGGCCTTAGGATTTGGACCAATCGAGATTATTTTAAATCTAATCCTGATGTCGCTATATCTCTACTTTCTAGTTTAAAAGATAATGATAGTGAATACTTAAGAAAATCTGTTGGTAATGCTCTTAGAGATATAAGTAAAAAATATCCGGATTTAATAAAAAAAGAATTAGACTCATGGGATATCACAAATAAAAAAGTTGAGTTTGTATATAAGCTTGCTTCAAAACGTATATTAGCAAAATAAATTGGAGGTGACCTTATTTGAAAATTCGTGATGAATATACTTGCCCCTTAGAATTAACACATGATATGATAAAAGGCAAATGGAAATCTATTATATTATGGAGATTACGTATGGGACCAACTTCTCTATCAAAACTTGAGAAGGAGATTAATGGTATTAATCAAAAAATGTTGCTTGAACAGCTTAAAGAATTAATCGAATTTGGTCTTGTAGATAAAAAGACATATGATGGTTACCCACTTAAGGTTGAGTATTCACTTACACCTATTCGAGGAAAGCAAATGTTAGATGCTTTGGCTATAATGCAAGATATAGGAATTAACTTTATGCTCGATAATGGCATGGAAGATATACTTAAGGAAAAAGGTATTTTAAAATAAATAGATACCCCCTAAATAGATACACACAAAAAAGTAAGTAATTTACCATTATTTTCAATTGGTATATAATTAAATTACAGAAATATTCTATTAATTTATTATATATTTAGGAGGTAAATTATTATGAAAGTAACTAGTACTGGTATAGTAAATGGCGTTATAGAAGATAAATATGGAAAAAGAGGAACTCAATTCAATGAAGGTGGTATGCCTACATACTCACTACCTCTAAAGTTTGAAGATGCTCCAAAGAATACAGTATCCTTTGCAGTATTTTTAGAAGACAAAGATTCTGTCCCTGTATGTGGATTTGCGTGGATACATTGGTTAGCTGTAAATATAACAAGAGATGAATTAAGTGAAAATGAAAGTATAACAGCTACTGATTTTGTTCAAGGGACTACTAGCTGGCATGGTAAACTAGGAGGTCTTGACAGATTAGAAGCCAGTGTATATGGTGGTATGGCACCTCCAGACAGACCTCATGTTTATGAAATACATGTATTTGCACTTGATACTATTCTTGACCTTGAAAAAGGATTCTATATGAATGAGTTTTTTAAAGCTATGGATGGACACGTTTTAGATACATTTACATTAAAAGGAAGTTATTCTAACTAATTAGATTGACTATAGCTAATCATTAATTAAATGTCTACATTTGATTAATGATTAGCTTAATTGTTATTAGAGTATTTTTTATATTTTAATTAATAGATTACATTAAATCCTGCGATTTACATAAAATTTAACACTCTACATGAAATTCAATAATAAATATAAAATTCAACAATCAAGATAAATCGTATCAGTTTATAAAATCAAATAAATTTATGTTAAGTTTATCAATATATAAAATCTTAAGGAGTTGTTATGATAAAAAAAATAGACCATATAGTAATTACTACTAATAATATAGAAAATTGTATCAAATTTTATACAAAAATTGGTTTTACATTTAAGGAAATGAATAAAAGATATGAGCTTTATGCTGGAGATTTTAAGATAAATGTCCATATAAAAGGTCATGAACTTTCACCACATAGCAAAAACGTACAAACGGGTAGTGCTGATTTATGTTTTGAAATAAATGAAAATATTGATGAGACAAAAAAATACTTAGAACAAAATGATATTCAAGTTGAACAAGGAATTGTAGAGCGTACAGGAGTCTTTGGTAAAATGAAATCCATTTATTTAAGGGACCCTGATGGAAATTTAATTGAATTATCGAGTTATGGAGAATAGACTTTGGAAAATTTAATTTTATCAGTAAATGTTGTTCTTCCTTTGTTTCTCACAATGTCACTTGGATATGTTCTAAAAAAATTAGGCTTATTTGATGAACACACTTTAAATAAAATGAATAATGTTTGTTTCAAATCCTTCTTGCCATTATTATTATTTTTTAACATATATAACACAGATTTAAATGGCTCTCTTAATTTTAGACTTATGATTGTAGCTGTTATAATCATTTTTTCAACCTTCTTAATCCTAGTTTTTATTATCCCTAAAATTGAAAAAGATAATAAATCAAGAGGTGCATTAATACAAGGTATATTCCGTAGCAATTTCGTTATATTTGGTATACCTATAACAATCTCACTATTTGGAGATAAGAGCATTGGAGTCACATCTTTATTAATTGCAGTCATTGTACCTATGTTTAATGTATTATCTGTTGTAATACTTGAAATTTTTAGAGGTGGAAAAGTAAACATAAAACATATGATTAAAGGTATTATAACAAATCCACTTATAATAGCTTCTGCAATAGGTCTTATTATGTTAATTTTAGATATTAATATCCCTACATTTTTACATAAGACAATTGGAGATATATCTAAAATTGCAACACCTTTATCCCTTATAATATTAGGAGGCTCTTTTAGTTTTTCTTCTATAAAGGGACATCTAAGACCCATTTTATTGGGGGTATGTGGAAGACTTATACTTGTACCTACTATATTCTTGCCAATTAGTATTCTTCTTGGATTTAGAAATGTAGAATTAGCCTCACTTATGATAATGTTATCTGCTCCAACTGCTGTTTCTTCATTTACAATGGCACAACAGATGGATTCTGATAGTGAACTAGCTGGTCAAATTGTAGTATTTACCTCTGCATTTTCTATAATTACAGTATTTTTAATAATATTTATTTTAAAACAGAATAATCTTATTTAAATTAATCTTATCTAAATATTTAGATTTACTTATTAAATGTTCAAATTTGCTTATATGACATTTTATAGTTGTATGCTTTTACTTCTACATAATGTTTACGATATAAGCCTTATTGAAGATTATTTTATAAAATATTATGAAAGTGTTATTTATATTTACAAAATACTAGCCATACTATAAAACTTAATGGAGATGACTTTATGAAACCTTGTAAAAATACTGCTGCTATTTGTGGCTTATTTTGTGGCACTTGTCCAAGTTGTAATAAACTAATTATCTGGTTTGATAAAGATACACATAAATATAAATAATCAAAATATCTAACTTAATCTTTAAAATAAAAACAGGACTAACAATGTAAAATTATTAGTCCTGTTTTATTTTTTACTTTACGTATTTTCATTAAAAACTAAATTTAATTTTTAAATATTTTCCAAATGCACTAATTAAATAATGGCCAGTTATTCAACAATATCATTACTTCTTAACTATAAGTAATGCCAATGCATTTATAAAAAATAATACTGCTGTTATCTTTGTAACTCTAGCAAGAAATGCTTGTTTACCTTTTGGTTTAAAGTAAGCTTGACTTCCTTCTCCACCAAACTCTGAAGGCAAAGCATTCTTTGAATCTTGAGGCATTATGCTAATTACTAGTAAAATCCCTAGTACTACTTGCACACCCATTAAAATGTTGCTCATTATTGCCCCTCCTATCTATTTATTACTTAAATTTCATTACTCTTTAGTGTATCACAATAATATAGTCATTTCAAGACTATTAAGCCATAAATAACAAACAAAAATAATATGCAATTACTATATCTTTTTTGAATAACGTACTTCTAATAATTTGTTCCCAATATGTATCTCTTTCTCAAAATCATCACAAGTAAAACCATTTTTTTTATAGAATTTTATAGCTCTAGTATTGTCTTTTAGAACCCATATCGTTATATGTGAATATCCTAAATTGCTTAATCTATCAATGCAAAATTGTAATCCTTTTTTTGTAACAGATGTTCCCCAAAAATCAGGATGGAAATATATAGAATATATTTCTCCAATACATTTTGGAGCATTATCCTCTTGGCTTCTATTTAATGAAGCAAAACCAGCAGGTATATCATTCACTTTAAAAAGATAATATTCCTCTTCAGCTTTTGGAATAACACTTTGGAAAACTTCTGCTCTTTTTTCAGAAGTGAATTCATCTATTATCTTATCTGGAATAATTCCTTTATACGCTTTTCTCCATGAACAAGAATGTATAAGACCCATTTCTGTAGCATTTTCAATTGTAGCTCGTATAATCTCTAAATTCATAAAAACACCATCCTATTGACAAATTAATCCGATTATCGTACTATATTAGTACGACAATCGTATCATATATGGAGGTAAAAGTCAATGAATCCTGTAAAAGAGCTAAACAACCTGTGGCATATTGTTAGTATGCAGATGAAAACAGAAATGTGTAGTGGTAAGTATCCTACTATTCATGGTATTTCTTTAGTAGAATTAAGTATTTTAGAAATAGTTGAACAGTATCCAAATAGTATGATGAAAGAAATTAGTGAAATTTTAGAATTGCCAAAAAGCACATTAACAAGTGCTGTAAAACGTCTTGAATTAAAAAAATTTATTAAAAAGAATCCCTGTATTAAAGATAAAAGGGGGTATAACTTAGTCTTAACTGAATTAGGTTTAAAGGCTCAACAAGAACATAGAGATATAGAAATAATTGTATTTAGAAATCTCTTACATCAATTAGATAAAGATGAAATAGAAACTTTTATTCGTATTTTTTCTAAAGCTGTGAATAAAAGTAAGAAATGAAACATAAAAAAAGGATAAGTGAATTGAAAAATCAACTATCACTTATCCCTTATAAGATGAATTTTTATCTTTTATGTTATCTTTTTAATCTTTAATACCATATTTTTAATCTTTAATACCATATTTTTAATCTTCAATAACTATTTTTTTAAATTATAGAAAGATTTTAATCCACAGTATCTAGCTTGCTCTCCAACCATTTCTTCTATTCTTAATAATTGGTTGTACTTAGCAACTCTATCAGTTCTTGATGGAGCACCAGTTTTTATTTGACCAGCGTTTACTGCAACAGCTAAATCTGCTATAGTAGAATCTTCAGTTTCTCCTGATCTATGAGATATAACAGCAGTATATCCTGCTCTCTTAGCCATTTCTATAGCATCTAAAGTCTCAGTTATTGTACCTATTTGGTTAACTTTAACTAATATAGAGTTAGCTACTCCATTTTCAATTCCTTTTTCTAATCTCTCTGTATTAGTAACAAATAAGTCGTCACCAACTAATTGTAATTTATTTCCTAATTTTTCAGTTAATAATTTCCATCCATCCCAATCTTCTTCATCTAAACCATCTTCTATAGTTATTATTGGGAAGTTGTTTGACCAATCTTCATATAAAGCAACCATTTCAGCAGCAGTTAACTCTTTTCCTTCTCCTGCTAAAACATATTTTTTAGTATCTTTGTTGTACATTTCTGTAGCAGCAACGTCAAGTCCTAACATAACATCTTCCCCTGGCTTATATCCAGCTTTTGTTATAGCTTCAACTATTAATTCTAAAGCTTCTCTGTTTGAACCTAAGTTTGGAGCAAATCCACCTTCGTCACCAACACCACAAGCTAATCCTTTTTCTCCTAAAACTTTCTTTAATGAATGGAATACTTCTGCACCCATTCTTAAACCTTCTTTAAAGCAACAAGCACCTACTGGTAATATCATGAACTCTTGAACATCAACGTTATTATCAGCATGCTCTCCACCATTTAATATGTTCATCATTGGAACAGGTAATTGCTTAGCATTTACTCCACCTAAATATTGGAATAATGGAAGACCTATTTCATCAGCAGCTGCTCTAGCTACTGCCATTGAAACACCTAATATAGCATTAGCTCCTAATTTTCCTTTGTTTGGAGTTCCATCTAACTCTATCATTATTGCATCTATAGCTGGTTGGTCAAATGCATCCATTCCTTCTATTTCTGGTGCTATTATTTCATTTACGTTAGCAACAGCTATTTCTACACCTTTTCCTAAGTATCTGTCTTTATCTCCATCTCTTAATTCAACAGCTTCAAAAGCTCCTGTAGATGCTCCTGATGGAACTATTGCTCTTCCCATCGCTCCATCTTCTAATACTACTTCAACTTCTACAGTTGGATTTCCTCTTGAGTCTAATACTTCTCTAGCATATACTAATTCAATAACTGACATTTGTATATCTCCCTTCGATTTTCTATTAGTTAAATTTTCATTTGATGTAAACTTACGTCTACTATTTTACTCTACTTTTTATATTATAGTACATAAAGACTTTTTTGAAAATTAGGTACAAATTTATTTGATGGGTAAATTTGTAAAAGTTCCTATTTTTATTTTATTTTTTATAATATTTTAACTTATATAGTATTAAAAAACTTGACTAAAATTCAAAAGTAACCTTTAATACATAACATTATAACTAGATTTAAAACATTAAACATAAAATGTACAACTAATGATTCTAAAATTTTTGCTTATATTTATATTTTCTTTTCTACTTATCAGAGTTAATTATCTTGAGATAAGTGAATGACCAGTCATTTCTTCTGGTTTTTCTAACTTCATCATATCTAAAACAGTTGGTGCTATATCGGACAATCTTCCTCCATCCAATAACTTTGCACTTTCAAATTCTTGACCAACTACAATAAATGGTACTGGATTAATAGAATGAGCTGTTACAGTCTTTCCTGTTTCTGGGTCTAACATATATTCAGCATTTCCGTGGTCAGCAGTTATTATTGCACTTCCACCTAATTCTACTATTCTATCTATTAATTTTCCTACACAAGTATCCACAGTCTCAACAGCTTTTATAGCCGCCTCTACACTTCCTGTGTGACCTACCATATCAGGGTTTGCAAAGTTTAACACTATAAAGTCAAACTTATCTTCTCCTAATTTCTCCAAAGCTTTATCTGTCAATTCATATGCTGACATTTCTGGTTGTAAATCATAAGTTGCAACCTTTGGAGAAGGTATCAATAATCTTTCTTCGCCTTTATTTGGTTCTTCTACTCCACCATTGAAGAAGAAAGTTACATGTGCATACTTTTCAGTTTCAGCAGCTCTAAGTTGAGTCTTTCCATTGTTAGCTAGATACTCACCTAGAGTATTAGCTAAAGATTGAGGCCCAAATGCTATATGCACGTTTTTTATAGTTATATCGTACTCTGTTAAGCACACAAAGAAGTTTTTAATATCTTCTCTTTTAAATCCATCAAACTCTTCACAAACTAGAGCTCTAGTTATTTGTCTAGCTCTATCTGGTCTAAAGTTAAAGAATATAATTGAATCATTTTCCTTTATACTTCCAACTGCCTTATCATCTTTCATAATAACTGTTGGCATTATAAACTCATCATTTTTTCCATTGTCATAAGAGTTTTGAATAGCTTCCTCAATAGAAGTTGCTTTTTCACCAATACCTCTAACCATAGCATTGTATGCAAGCTCTACTCTTTCCCATCTCTTATCTCTATCCATAGCATAATATCTACCAGAAACTGTAGCAAATTCTCCTACTCCAATTTCATCCATACTAGCTTGTACTTCTTTAGCATATTCAAGTGCACTCTGAGGGTCAGTGTCTCTACCATCAGTAAATGCATGAACATACACCTTTTTTATACCTTTATCTTTTGCCATTTTGATTATAGCTTTAAGATGGTCTATATGTGAATGTACTCCTCCATCAGACAAAAGTCCCATTACATGAAGAGAATGCTCTTTTGCATTATCCATAGCTTCACATAAAACTTCATTATTAAAAAAGTCACCATCTTTTATAGATTTTGTTATTCTAGTTAAATCCTGATACACAATTCTACCTGCACCTATATTAGTATGACCAACTTCTGAATTTCCCATTTGACCATCAGGTAAACCAACATCAAGACCACTAGCATTTATCAATGTGTTTGGATACTCTTTCATTATTTTATCTAAGTTAGGAGTTTTGGACTTAGCAATTGCATTTCCATTAACATCCTTATTATATCCAAACCCGTCCATAATAATTAAAGCAACTGGTTTTTTCATCATTTCACTCCTTAGAAATTAACAAGGTCTAGGTAGTCATTACTAGCTAAACTAGCTCCACCTACTAAAGCTCCATCTATATCACTTTGACCCATTATTTCAGCTACATTTGAAGGTTTAACACTTCCACCATATTGTATTCTAACTTCATTAGCTAATTCTCCATATAATCCTTTTATAACTTCTCTTATATATGATATAACATCATTAGCATCTTCAGCAGTTGCAGTTTTACCAGTTCCAATAGCCCAGATTGGCTCATATGCAACGACTACTTTTGCTAAATCATCTTTAAGAACATTTTCTAAAGCTTTTTCAACTTGAACTTTACAAACATCTTTAGTTTTTCCAGCTTCTCTTTGCTCTAAAGTTTCTCCAACGCATAGTATTGGGTCTATCTCTACTTCTAAAGCTTTTAAAACTTTTTTATTTACAGTTTCATCAGTTTCATTGAAGTATTGTCTTCTTTCTGAATGTCCTATTACAACATAGTCCATATCTATTTCTTTTAACATAAGAGGTGAAACTTCTCCTGTAAATGCTCCCTTTTCTTCAAAGTGCATATTTTGAGCACCTATCTTTATATTTGTACCCTTAGTAGCTTCTTTTAAATCCTTTAATAAAGTAAATGGTGCACATATAACAGCTTCTACTTTATCAGAATTCACTTTATCTTTTACTTCATTTACAAATTCTAAAGCTTCTTTTATTGTTTTATGCATTTTCCAGTTTCCTGCAATTATAGGTTTTCTCATTTTACAATCTCCTCTATATATTAGTTTATTTATTATCTAATGCTGCAATACCTGGTAATTCTTTACCTTCTAAAAATTCTAGTGATGCTCCACCACCTGTTGATACGTGAGTCATCTTATCACCAAATCCTAATTGATTAACTGCAGCTGCACTATCTCCACCACCAATTACAGTAGTCGCATCAGTTAACTCTGCCATAGCCTTAGCTACTGATAATGTTCCATTTGCAAAGTTCTCAAATTCAAACACTCCCATTGGTCCATTCCATACTACAGTTTTTGATTCTTTTATAGTTTTTACAAAGTTTGCTATAGTCTTAGGTCCCATGTCTAATCCCATATAATCTTCTTTTACATTAGCATCTTCTGTTACTATTGGAGTTGCATCTGGTGCAAAGTGGTCTGCCATAACAACATCTACTGGTAATAGTAAATTAACCCCTTTATTTTTAGCTTTCTCCATCATTTCTTTTGCATATTCTACCTTATCTATTTCAAGTAGAGATGTTCCTACTTCATAACCTTGAGCTTTTAAGAATGTATAAGCCATTCCTCCACCTATTATTAGGTTATCAACTTTTTCTAATAATTCATTTATAACAGCTAATTTATCAGAAACCTTAGCTCCTCCAAGTATAGCCGTAAATGGTCTCACTGGATTTGCAACAGCTTCTCCTAAGAATTTTAATTCTTTTTGGATTAAGTATCCGCAAACTCTCTCTTGTAAAAATTCTCCCGCTCCAACTGTTGAACAGTGCGCTCTATGAGCAGTTCCAAATGCATCATTTACAAATATTTCAGCAAGTGAAGCTAATTCTTTAGAGTAGTTTTCTTCGTTTTTAGTTTCTTCTTTTCTATATCTAGTATTCTCTAATAATACTACATCTCCGTTTTCCATGTTCTCAGTAGCTTTTTTTGCATTTTCTCCTACAACATTATCGTCCGCTGCAAATACCACTTCTTTACCTAACATTTCAGATAATCTCTTTGCAACTGGTGCTAAAGATAATTCTGGTTTAGCTTCTCCCTTTGGTTTTCCTAAATGAGAGCATAATATAACTTTTGCTCCTTTAGAAATCAAATATTGAATCGTTGGTAAAGCTCCGTTCAATCTATTTTCATCAGTAATTACACCATCTTGTAATGGCACATTAAAGTCACATCTCACTAATACTTTTTTTCCGCACACATCAATATCTTCTATAGTTTTTTTGTTAAGCATTGACATAAATATCTCTCCTTTTAATAAAGTAATTTTTTATTGCCAAGTATAATATAGTACATACTTTTACCCTATTAAATATATCATATTATCATATTTTTATATATAGTATGTAACATTATTTAGGTGTATTTTATATATTTTTTCTTAAAAAAAGTCCTGAGTCCGTAGTATTAAACTACAAACTCGGACTTTGTCAATCTACTTTTCTATTTTCTCAAAGCTGACTATTTTGCTAATTGTGCAAAGTATCCTAAAGTTCTTATTAATTGAGAAGTATAAGACATTTCATTATCATACCAAGAAACAACTTTAACTAATTGCTTTCCATCTACTTCCATAACTTTTGTTTGAGTAGCGTCAAATAATGAACCGTAGCTTATTCCGATTATGTCAGAAGATACTAACATTTCTTCAGTGTATCCGAAAGATTCGTTTGAAGCTTCTTTCATAGCTGCATTTATTTCTTCAACTGTAACATTTTTTCCTAATGTACAAACTAATTCAGTTATTGAACCAGTTACAACTGGTACTCTTTGTGCTGCACCATCTAATTTTCCTTTTAATGAAGGTATTACTAGACCGATTGCTTTTGCAGCTCCTGTAGTGTTTGGAACTATGTTTCCAGCAGCAGCTCTAGCTCTTCTTAAGTCACCTTTTGGATGAGGACCATCTAAAGTGTTTTGGTCATTAGTGTATGCATGTATAGTAGTCATTAATCCTTTTTCTATACCGTATTTGTCGTTTAATACTTTAGCCATTGGAGCTAAACAGTTAGTTGTACAAGAAGCTCCTGATATAACTGTTTCAGAACCATCTAATATGTCACTGTTTGTGTTGAATACTATTGTTTTTAAATCTCCAGTAGCTGGTGCAGATATAACAACTTTTTTAGCTCCTGCTTGTATATGAGCTTCAGCTTTATCTTTAGATGTAAAGAATCCTGTACATTCTAATACTATATCTACTCCTAGTTCAGCCCATGGTAGGTCAGCAGGATTTCTTTCTGCTGTTACTTTTATTTCTTTTCCGTTTACTACAAAAGCACCTTCTTTAACTTCTATCTCTCCATTAAATCTTCCTTGAGCTGTATCATATTTAAATAAATGAGCTAACATTTTAGCGTCTGTTAAGTCGTTTATTGCAACAACCTCGAACATATCTTGTTGCTCCATCATTTTTCTTAATGCTAATCTTCCTATTCTTCCAAATCCATTTATAGCTACTTTAACCATTTTCGCTACCTCCTATAAAGTAAATGTATGTTTTCTAGCTCTGTGCTAGGTCTTGACTTTTATAATAATGACAATATCTTATAAGCACTTTCTTCATCTGTTACAAGAACCATGTTTTTATGCATATTCGATATGGCTAATAAGGCTTCTACTTTTTCAGTACCTGCAAAGATTGCAATAGTTTCTTTTACTTGTTTAACTGTCTCCAAATCAATTCCAACAGTATTCAATTTATAAACTATTTCTCCATCTTTATTGAAATAATATCCAAATGCTTCTCCAACTGCATTTTTAGATAATATCTCATCAACCTTATCTTCTGGAAGTTTTCTTCTCTTTGCCATGACATCTGCTCTACCTATACTAAAAACTAAAATGTCTGTTCTTTTAATATACTCCAAAGTTGTCTTAATCTCTGGCACTTGGCTAAGAGTTTTCATTGCACTTTCATCCAACTCATCTGGTATATGTAAAAGTTTGCAATTAGAATGTAACTTCTTACTTACTGAAGCAACTATGTTATTAGATTGCATCTCTACATCAGTTCCCATACTTCCTCTAGCTGGTACTATTGTAGAGTTTGGGTATCTCTTATCAGTTTTAATAACGTTTGAAAACTCCAACATAGTGCTTCCACCAGTTATTGAAACAATATCTCCATCTTTCAAGATGTTTAAGAAATACTCACATCCATATCGAGTTACATCTTTTAGTAAACTTCCATTTTCATCACAGCTTCCAGGAACTAGTATTACCTTTTTTATTCCAAGCTTTTCTCTAACTCTATCTTGTAACTTAGACAATCCCATGATGTCACTCATGATGTCTTTAAGTTTGTCTAACAAATCTGAACCTTCTTTAGTGATGGTCATTCCAGATACAGCCACATCTATAAGCCCTTGCTCTTTTAAAAACTCTGTCTCTGACCTAATTATTCTTTCACTAATTTCTAATACATTTGATAAGGTTCTTCTACCTATTGGCTCGCTTAAAGATATTTGTCTTAAAATAGAGTATCTTCTTTCCATAAGTTCAATTGCCTGTGGAATTAATTTCTTTTGAATTTCTAATAAGTTCTTCATAACATACTCCTTATTACTTTCCTTTCGGGACTTTTTGTGTCCCTAGTGTTTATTTAAGTCCCACAAGATATTTTTATTTTATAGGATTTGCGTATAGATTTCAATAGTTTTTCAAAAACTTTTTTATTTTTTTGTTTTGTAGAATATTTCTCCACCATTTTCAAAGTACAGTATTTTTTCTTTTTATATAAGGTTTTTTATATATGTTTTTATATTTTTGTCTTATTTATACTCTATGTGTTTTTCCTTTTGTAATTATTAAATTTAATAATATTTTATTTATACCAGTATTCTTCTTGTTCTAATATTTAATCATTCTTTCCAAACTTTTATTTAAATTATGTTTTCTATTTTTTTAGTATTTTATTTCATAACATTTTTAGCCTAATTTTCATTCCCCTTTTAATTAGCCTTTTCCCCTTGTTCTACTGATATTTGTATTTTACTTATTAGTATTCTTTTCTCTTACTTGAAGATAAAATTCCTAATTCTTCACGATATTTGGCAACTGTTCTTCTTGCAACATTGATTCCTTTTTCTTTTAGCAGCTTAGATATATGGTCATCACTTAAAGGTTTCTTTTTATTTTCGTCTTTTATTGTTTCCTTTATAATTTTTTTTATGCTTGTACTAGATGCCATTTCATTATTCTCAGTTTCAATGGCACTACTAAAGAAATATCTAAATTCATACACACCAAAAGGTGTCAGCATATATTTACCATTTACACCTCTACTTATAGTAGATTCATGGAATTCCAATTTTTCTGCTATGTCTTTCATTTTTAAAGGTTTTATATATTTTGTCCCTTTTCTCAAAAATTCATCTTGAGCTTTTACTATTTCTTCTGCAATCTTAAGTACAGTAGTTTTCCTACTTTCTATATTTTTCATAAGTCCTGTTGCTGAATTTAGTCTTTCTTTTATAAATTCCTTTGCACTTTCATCAGACTGTGAATTTTTTAATATGTCTTTATAATAATTATTGATTCTTATCTGATAAGAATCTTTTTCATTTAAATATACAATAAATTCATCATCAATTTTTTCTACAGTTACATCGGGTTGAATGTACACACTTTTTTCTACTGAGCAAGTTCTTCCTGGTTTTGGGTCTAATGTTTTAATTATATTTATTAGTTCAACACACTTTTGTAGTGACATATTGTATTTTTTACTTATCTCTTTGTATTTATTATTTGCAATCAAATTTAAGTCTTTTGTAACGATTTCCTCTAAAATTTCATTATATATTCCTAAACTTGCCATTTGAATCATAAGACATTCTGAAAGACTTCTTGCTCCTACTCCACTAGGTTCCAACTGCTGAACACTAATCAAACATTTTTCAAAAAGTTCCTCATCTATCTTTAAAGTATCAACAATTACTTTTTCCTCAGTTCTTAAATATCCATCCTCATCTAAACTGTCAATTATATACTCACAGACTTCCAATTCTTTATCTGTAAGTTTATATAAGCTTATTTGAAATTTCAAATCCTCATATAAATTTGACGAATATTTAACTAAATTTTCTAGATTAACTTCATTATCAGGATTATAGCTTATCTCTGTTCTGTCTAAACGTCTTGACTTGTCCATATCCTTTATATATTCTTCCCAATTTATTTCCCCACTTTTTTCAACTTCAACTAATGGGTTATTCTCTGCCTCTCTTTTAATCTCTTCTTCTAATTCTAACTTACTCATATTTAATATTGATAATGATTGCTTGAGTTGTGTAGTCATTATTAGCTTCTGAGACTGAGTTAATTCTAGACTATTATTAAAATTCATTCTGCTCACCTCTCAATTTTATTAAACTTATTTTATAAAAGAAAAACCCTCCTGTATATGTATATTCTATCATTTAAAATATACCTTATGCAAAAGGGTTTTTTTTATTTACAATTTCATCTATTTTTTTATTTAATATTTCTTTTTTTTGTTACTTTTTTTTGCTATATGGAGTATTTTGTAATGGTAGTTCAGTTCTAAACTCTTTATCAAATACATAATAAGCATTTTGTACTGCTGGTGCAGTAGGAACTGTACAAATTTCTCCTACACCTTTTGCTCCATAAGCCAGTAAATCTTTGTTCTTTTCAACTATCACAGCTTGTATTTCTGGTATATCTGTAGACTTAAATAAACCTAATGTACCAAATTTAGCTGTAGGTACAGAGTTAACTACTGGGTAATCCTCAGTTAGAGCGTATCCAAGACCCATAACTACTCCACCTTCTATTTGTCCTTCTAAACTGATTGGATTTATAGCTCTTCCAACGTCATGCGCTGCCACTACTTTTTCCAATTTTCCATTTTCATCTAGCATTACAACTTGTGTCGCATACCCATAAGCGACATGGCTTACTGGATTTTCCTTATCACAACCCATTTTATCTGTAACACTTGAATATTCTCCGTAAAACTCTTCTCCTTCTAGCTCATGTAAAGTTTTACCAAATTCTAAAACTTCTTTTAATTTATTTGATGCAACTTTAGTAGCTTCTCCTGTAAATACTGTCTGTCTTGAAGCAGTAGTATTACCAGAATCTGGTGTAAGATGAGTATCTGGAACTTCATGCACTATACTTTCAGGTGGTAAACCAGTAGCTTCACAAACTACTTGAGTCATAACAGTACCAAGACCTTGACCTATACAAGAAGCACTTGTTCTTATATGAACTCTTCCATCTTTTATTACTAATCTGCATCTTCCAACATCAGGTATACCAACGCCAACTCCACTATTTTTCATTGCACAAGCTATACCTGCACGTGGGTGCTTCTCATACTCTTCTTTCACAGCTTCTAGCGTTTCTGCCATTGCTGTTCCTTCATCTGCAAATTGACCATTTGGTAAAACTTGCCCAGGTCTTATTGCATTCTTATATCTTATTTCCCAAGGTGATATGCCTGCCATTTCAGCAAGTAAATTTAGGTTACATTCTGTTGCAAAACAACTCTGTGTAACTCCAAAACCTCTAAATGCTCCACCAGGAGGATTATTAGTATATACTGCCGTTCCTGTTATATCAATATCTTGATAATTATATGGTCCTGCTGCATGAGTACACAATCTTTGTAGTACTGGACCTCCAAGAGATGCATATGCACCTGTATCAGATATTATAGTTGCTTTCATCCCTGTTAAATATCCATTTTCATCACATGCTGTCGTAAATTCCATTTCTGTGGCATGTCGTTTTGGATGAACAATAATACTTTCTTTTCTTGTTAACTGTACCTTTACAAATCTTTTCGTATGATAAGCAAGTAAGGCTGCATGGTGTTGAACGCTCATATCTTCTTTTCCACCAAATCCTCCACCTACCATTTTATTTATCACTCTTACTTTTTCATGTGGTAACCCTAACATGTCTGCACATTCATGCTGAGTAGCAAATACTCCTTGGTCTGTTGAATAGATTATTACTCCATCTTCTTCATAAGGACCAGCTACTGCACACTCAGGCTCTAAAAATGCATGTTCTGTAGCAGGTGTAGTATATCTTTTAGTTACAACATATTTTGAATTTTCTATCTTTTCTTCAGCGTTTCCTCTTACTAAATGTTCCTTAACAAGTATATTACCTGTCTCATGTATCTTTGGAGCATCCTCTCTAAGAGCATCTGCTGTAGTACTTAATGGTGTTAATTCTTCATAATCTATTTTAACTAGCTTTTTTGCTTCTTCTAATGCTTCTCTAGTTTCTGCTGCTACTAAGACTATTCCATCACCTAAATATCTAGTTATTTCACCTTCTGGTATTAAAGTGTCCCAATCCTTCTTTAGGTGACCTACTTTTATAGTTCCTGGAATATCTTTAGCTGTTAACACTGCAACAACTCCTGGATAGGCTTTTGCTTCTTCTATATCTATTTTTTTGACTAAAGCTCTAGGATATTTTGCTCTAACTGCTGAACCATAAATCATACCCTCAATTCTCATATCATCTACATATTCAGAATATCCAAGTGCTTTACCTACTGCATCAACTCTAGGAAGATTTTCACCTACTAGACCTTTACAGTTTACTTTTGGTACATCTATATCTTCTCTAAAAATCTTTGCTGCTAAATCGACAGCTTTAATTATTTTTACATATCCTGTACATCTACATATATTACCTTTTAAAGCTTTCTTTATATCCTCTTCAGTAGGATTATCGTTAACGTCTATGAGTGCTTTTGAACTAATTACCATACCTGGAATACAAAATCCACATTGTACAGCTCCTTGGCTAGCAAAAGAATATGCAAAAACATCTCTTTCTCTTTCTGATAATCCCTCTATAGTCGTTATGTTTTTTCCAGCTAATTTATCAGTTTTAAATACACATGCTTTAGTTGCTTTGCCATCTATTATAACCATACATGTTCCACAAGCACCTTCTGAGCACCCATTTTTAACTGAAGTTATATTCATATCTTCTCTAAGGAAGTCCAAAAGCTTTTTTCCTTCTTTTGCAACAACTTTCTTTCCATTTAATATAAATTCTACCATTCTCTAGCCCCCTTTGTTAGACGCCTCTTTATATATTTCCCACTTGGAGTATTACAGATTAACTCTCCCTCTTTAACTACTTCTTTTCCTCTTAAATAAACATGTTCTATTTGACAATCCACTTCATACCCTTCATAAGGTGTATAATCTACATTTTGCAATTGTTTCTTTGCTTCTATTTTAGTTTTCTTGTTTGGATTTAAGACTAATATATCTGCATCACTACCTATTTCTATAGTTCCTTTGCTAGGATACATTCCAAATAATTTTGCTGCATTAGTTGATGTTACTTCTACCATTTTGTTAATAGATATTTTATTTTTACATACTCCATATGTGTATAAAAGACTCATCCTATGTTCTACACCTGGAGAACCATTTGGTATCTTGCTGAAATCGTTTATTCCAAGCTCCTTTTGTCCCCTATAATTAAAAGAACAATGGTCTGTTCCTATAGTATCTATTTGACTATCTGAAATAGCATTCCATAATATTTCATTATTTTCTTTATCTCTTAAAGGTGGTGACATAACATATTTAGCACTTTCAAATCCATCTAAATCATACAATTTATCATTTAATAGAAGGTACTGAGGACAAGTTTCAACTATTACATCCACACCTCTTTGCTTAGCTTTTAAAACTTCATCCAAGGATTCTTTGCAACTTAGATGAACTACATACACCTTAGAATTTGCAACTTCAGCTATCTTCATAAGCCTTGATGTAGCTTCTGCCTCGAGTATAGCTGGTCTAGTTAATTGATGATATTTTGGAGACAAATTATTTTCTGCCCTCGCTTTATCCACAAGTTCACATATTATATCCCCATTTTCACAATGGAATCCAATAATTCCACCTATCTCTTCTGCTTTTCTCAAGGCTTCAAATATGACACCATCATCAACTTGGAGACTTCCTTTATATGCCATATACAATTTAAATGAAGATACACCCTCTTTTACCATATCTTCCATTTCATTACAAACTGAGTCATTCCAGTCTGTTATAGCCATGTGAAAACCATAATCTGAGTAAGATTTATCTTTGGCTTTTTCATGCCATTCTTCTAATCCTTCTCTTAAAGAACATCCCTTAGCTTGTGTAGCAAAATCCAATATAGTAGTAGTTCCTCCAACTATAGCAGCTTTTGTTCCTGTCTCAAAGTTATCTGCTGTTTTAGTAACCCCTGTATCTAAGTCAAAGTGAGTGTGTGTATCTATACCTCCTGGTATAACATAAGAATCACTAACATCGACTATTTCATCATTTTCTTTTGATATATCAAAACCTATATCGACTATTTTTTCATCTTCTATTCTTACATCTGCACAGTAAGTTTTTTCACTTGTTACTACTTTCCCACCTTTTAAAACAATTCCCATATAGACTCCACCTTACTTATAACGTATCAATTTATTTTATCTCAAGCAATTAACTTAAAGTAATTTTACTAGAACTCTTATACCACCTAAACTGTGCTAGAATAGTTTTGTATATTGCTTTATATTAGATTATTACTATAGCTCGTCTACTAATCATATATATTTATCATTTCAGTACATATTACTCTAAGTTAATTATTAAAATTCTATACAATATTATTCATTTACAGCTTCTACTTGATTGTAGCAGATGCTTAAAGCTCCTTTTGGACATCTAGTTACACATAATCCACATCCAAAACATTTGTCTGCATCTATATTTAATTTATCTGTAACTTCTAATGCTTCATATACACAGCTTGTTACACATTGCTTACATTTGATACACTTGCTATCATCTACAACTGGAGCTACTGAATGAGTTCTAAATCCTCTAGCTGCCATTTTCTTATGAGTTAATCCTTTTATTTCATTAACATCAGAATATCCGTTTTCATCTAAAAATTCATTTAATTCTTTAGCAATTTTTCCATAGATAGAAGGCCCTTTAAGAATTGCTTCTGTACATACTTGAACAGCGCTTGCTCCAGCCATCATCATTTCAGCTACATCTTTTCCACAAGTGATTCCACCAACACCTATTATTGGTATATTTACAACTTGAGAAGCTTCATATATACATCTTATTGCTAAAGGTCTTATTGGTGCACCTGATAACCATCCATATCCAGCTTTACTTCCCATTATAGGGTATCCTGTATTTACATCTATAGCCATACATGGTCCAAATGAGTTTATCATTACAAGTCCATCTGCTCCTGCTTCTTCAACAGCTTTTGCAATAGTTTGAATATCAGTATGAGGACTCATTTTCATAAACACTGGTACGTCTAAAACAGCTTTTGCTGCTTTTAAAGCATTTACTATTGGAGCAACATCTGTACCTACATAATGAGTAGATAATTCAACTGCATCAGCATAAGGTTTTACTAAAGGAGCAACCTCAGCTATTTGCTCTGCTGAATATCCCATACTTACTATTACTGGAAGTCCTGTTTCTTTTACTTTTTTGTATTCTTCTTCTATCCATTGTTCTTTTGGAAGCTCTGACCATAATTCTGTATTTAAGAAACCACTATTAGTTTTTGCCATACATGGTCTTGGTACATCTGCTGGTAATACAGATATAGTTTTTGTACATATAGCTCCTGCTCCACCTTTTGCTGCTTCTTGACAGAGAGCACCATCTTTTGCTCCAGGACCTGCTGCTGTCATAATTGGATTTAAGAATTCCATTCCATATAAATTAACTTTTAAATTAGCCATATTATTATCTCTCCCTTAATTAAATATTTTTAATATTTAGCTTATATTCTTTTATTTGTATTTGTATTTGTTATTTATCTTCTTTTTATATTATTTCTATTTTGCTTCTTCAACTTTATTATTCTTCTCTTTTTTAGAACCTAATTCATTGAAGAATATATTTAAAAGTACTGCTGATAAACTACCTGTTGTTATTCCACTATGGAATATTGTTTGTACCCAAGTTGGGAAATTATTATAGAAAGCAGGATTTGTTAGTGGTATCATAGATAAACCAACACTAACTGCTACTATAACTCCATTTTTAGTTCCATCAAACTTTACTTTACTTAGAGTTTTTACTCCCCCAACCATTACCATTCCAAACATTGCAAACCCTACTCCTCCAAGAACAGGCTTAGGTATTGCTCCTATTATTGCTGCAAATTTTGGTAAGAAACCAAGTACTAGCAATATAACCCCTGCATAAACTGCTATAAATCTTGATTTTATACCTGTAAGACCTACTATCCCTGTATTTTGACCAAATGGAGTTATTGGGAATGAGTTGAATATTCCAGATAAAGCTGTAGATATTCCATCTCCAAATAGACCTCTTTTGATATTTTTACCTGTTACTTCTTTATCTACCATCTCATGGATAGCTATCATATTACCAACTGATTCTGTCATAAGTACTAACATAATTAAGCACAATGATAGTATTGCAGATGGTTCAAATCTAGGCATTCCAAATTTTAAAGGTACATTTAAGTTAAGCCAACCAACTCCATTTACTGCACTAAAATCTGCCATTCCAACTGCCATGGAAAGTAGTGTACCAAGTACTATACCTACCAATATAGCTGTACTATTCCAAATTCCTTTTAAGAATTTAAATGAAAGTAAAGTTATTGCCAATACTGCCAAAGCTAATGCTAATGAGTTTGGTTCAACCGCTTCCAATTTGTTGTCAGTTATCCACTTTATCCCAACTGGAAATAGTGAAATACCTATTACCATAACAACTGTTCCAGTAACTACACTAGGGAAAAATCTTATTAATTTTTCAAACACTGGAGCAAGTAATATACAAAACAATCCAGCTACGATTACAGAGCCAAATACTGTCTGTATTGCAACCTGAGAATCACTATATGATGAGGCTATTGCTGTCATACCTGCCACAGCGGCAAAACTAGTTCCTTCTATTACTGGTATTTTAGCACCTACAATATTTCCTATACCAACACTTTGTATGAGTGTTCCTATCCCTGCCATAAATAAGCAAGCATTTATTAAAAAAACAATACTAGCATGATCTAGTCGTGCAGCACTTCCTATCATCATAGGAACTGCTACTGCTCCTGCACACATTGCCAAAACGTGCTGTAGTGAAAATACCCAAGATTTGGATATGGGTAACCTTTCATCTACTGGAGCTATTTTAGGGCTTTTATCTTGAGACATTTTGGGTCTCCCTTCTATATTTAATATTCTATTCCATATATTTTTTATCTATATATTTCATTTAAATTCCTATTTTTGTCCAAGTTATATTTTACAATGTTTAAATTCTATTCCATAGATTTTGGCTTAATTCTCTACTTTTAGCTAAAATACTTTCTTCGTCTATGTTTACTAACTTTCTATCTTTCATAAGTACTTTTCCATTTATAATAGTTGTATCTACACTTCTTCCACTCATACCAAAGATAGTGTGTCCCCCTATTGTATTTTCTGTCAATGGAGTATGTGGTATATAATCAACTACTATTACATCTGCATAAGCACCTTTTTTAAGTACTCCTAGGTCATTTTTATAATAAGCTTTAGCTATTTTTCTATTGTTATCGAATAACATTGTTTGTGACTCTCCAAATCCAACTCTTGGGTCTTTTAAGTGATGTTTGTGAATTATATTGGCAACTTTTAGTGATTCAAACATATCGCTAGTATATCCATCAGTTCCTAGACCTACTGTAACATCTCTTTTTAATAACTCTATTGCTGGAGAGCATCCAACTGCATTTCCCATATTAGATTCTGGATTATGAACTACAAATGTATTCGTTTTATTTAAAAGACTAATTTCATCTGTACTTATATATATACAATGAACTGCTATAGTCTTTTCCTTTAGTACTCCAAAATCATTAAATCTTTCTAAAACTCTCTTTCCATATTTGTCTACATTGTATTGTAAATCATCTATACCCTCAGCAACATGTACATGATACCCTGTATCAAGACCATCCATTTCTGAAGCACACTTATTTAATGTATTATCAGATAGTGTAAATGCAGCATGAAGACCAAACATCCCTTTTATCATATCTGTATCATCTTTTTGAGCATATTTTATAAAGTTTACGTTTTCATTGATTCCTTGTTGGATTGTATCTCCACCATCTCTATCAGATACTTCATAGCAAAGGCATGTTCTTATTCCCAAATCCTTTGCAACATCTGATATTGTAAACAAACTTCCTTCGATTGCATTTGGACTTGCATGATGGTCATAAACTGTTGTCACACCATTTTTTATACATTCTATATACGTTGCATATGCACTGTACTTAGTATCTTCTAGTGTAAGTTGCTTATCAAGTCTCCACCATAAATTGTTCAGTATCTCTAAAAAATTCTCAGAAGGTTTTCCTGGAACTGCCATTCCTCTAGCAAATGAACTGTATATATGCATGTGTGAATTTATTAGACCAGGCATGATTATCTTCTTGCCTGCATCTATAAATTCATGTACTGGATATTTAGCTTTCATTTCTTCTGTAGTACCTATATCTTCAATTAGATTATCGTTTATTACTACACATCCATCTTCCATATAGGGATTTAAAGAATCTTGGCTTATTAGCCTCCCATTCCCCACTAAAATCATAAATTTATTCCTCCTTAAAGCTAAGATTTAATTTTTAAGTACTTTTCCTGCTTTAATTTTATTGTATTTTCCTTCTTCAACAACACAATTTCCATTTATAATTACATAATCTATACCTGTAGGGTACTGCATAGAATTGATAAAATCATCACATCCACTAACTGTATCCTTGTCAAATATAACTATATCTGCAAAATATCCTTCTTTTAATTCGCCTCTATCTTTTATACTAAAGCTTGTAGCTGCTTTTTTAGTCATTTTATAGACAGCTTCTTCAATTGTTAGTACATTCAACTCCCTAACATATCTTCCTAGTATTTTAGGGAAAGAACCATATGCTCTTGGATGTGGTTTACCTGCTAAAAGACCATCTGTACATACATTTTGCTCGTCTCTTTTCATAAATCCTATTATATGTTCTTCCAATCCATAGAAATCTACCATTCCAACTGCATTTTCTTCTTCTTTTAATAAATCAAACGTTGCATCTAATGGGTCTTTTCCTCTCATTTCTCCAATTTCTAACAAGCTCTTACCAATTGTGTCTTTATTTTTTTCTGTCTTTACACTTGTTACAAATATTTGGTCTATCCCTGCAAACTCTATAAAGTTATCCCAACCTTCTATTCCATTTGCTATATCTTTTTTCATTTTTGCTCTTTCGTTTTCATCACTTAGTCTTTCTATTAACTTATCAGTTCCTCCAGAATGTGCCCAAGGAGGTAAAACTACTCCAAGCATTGTACTTCCTGCTGCATATGGATACTGGTCAAAAGATACTCTTATTCCTTCTTTTTCAGCTTTTTCTAAAAGCTCTATAACTTGAGGTATATACTTCCAATTTGATTTACCACAAACCTTAAAGTGTGAAAAATGAACTTTTACTCCTGATTGTTTTCCAATTTCTATGATTTCTTCCATTGATGTTAAAATTGTATCTGCTTCACTTCTTTGGTGAACTACAAATACTCCATCATATTTTGCTACAACCTTACACATCTCTATAATTTCTTCTGTCAATGAATATGCACAAGGTATATATATAAGTCCAGTAGACAATCCTATAGCTCCTGCTTTTAATTCTCTCTCTGTGATTTCACACATCTTTTGAATTTCTTCTTTAGTGGCAGGTCTATCTTCAAGTCCCATTGCTTCCATTCTAACGTTTCCATGAGGTACTAGATAAGTTTCATTTAAACCTACCCCATTGTTATCCATCATTTTTAGATAATTCTCTGTTGTTTCATATTTCCAATCAATTTCATCACTTTCACCATCTAGGCCTGCTAAATTTTTTCTCCAAGAAGATATATGTTCTTGAGGTAGAGGGGCCATAGATATACCATCTTGGCCCAACACTTCTGTTGTAATTCCCTGTCTAATCTTTACCTCATTATATGGATTAACTAAAATCACTAGGTCTGAATGGCTATGAGTATCTATGAAACCTGGACATATAACTCTACCTTTTGCATCTATAACTTTGTCAGCTTCTTCATTTAAATCCTGTGATATTTTTAATATTTTCTCATTTTCTATTAAAATATCTCCTTCATATGCTGGTGTTTTACTTCCATCTACTATAAGCCCATGTTTTATTAAAGTTCTCACAAAACCATCTCCTAATTATTTTTTATAAACTGATTTTAATATACCATAATATCCTTCTGCACCTTTGAATAATTGGTCTAATTCTATATGCTCATCTATTGTGTGAGCAAGATTTTCTTTAGAAGGACCAAATCCTATTGTTCTTATTCCAGCCTCACCTGCATAATGGCTTCCATTTGTACAGAATGAGTATTGAGTTATTTCTGAATCTATTCCAGCTTCTTTTAATCCTTTATATGCTGCTTGAACAAATTCATCTTCTTCATCATATAACCAACCTGGGAAGAATCTTTCACTTTCTATAGTATTTCCTGTGTAACAATCAGCTTTTTCAACTGCATAAGAAACTTTTGCATTTAACTCTGGGTCTTCTTTCATCATTTCATCTAATAATGCTTGTATTGGAGCTAATACTCCTTCTCTTGTTTCACCAACC